>NZ_JBEPDH010000008.1:0-273297 GCF_040300245.1 Nocardioides sp. NPDC000445
GACCGGCTGGCCACCACCTTGGAGGCCTTCGCCTCACCCCGACGCGAGGACGGCACCCGCACCGAGACCGGTGAGTACCTGCCCTATGACCGCCGCCTGGGACGCGCGTTCTGTCAGCTCCTCGAGACGATTGACCCGGCCCGGCTGCCGATCCACGGCGGCGATGCGACCACGGTGATCGTGACCATCGACCTCGACCAGCTCCGCAAAGAGGCCGGCATCGCCCAGATCCTCGGCGGCAGCCCGATCACCGCCGCCGAAGCCCGCCGCCTGGCCTGCACCGCGAACATCCTCCCCGCCGTCCTCGGCGGCGCCTCCGAGGTCCTCGACCTCGGGCGCAAGGAACGCTTCTTCACCGCAGCCCAACGCCGAGCCCTCCTCCTCAGGTCAGCCACCTGCGAGGCCGAGGGCTGCGACATCCCCGGCACCTGGGCCGAGGCCCACCACTGGATCGCCTGGGCCCAAGGCGGAGCCACCGACCTCGACAACGCCGCCCTGCTCTGCTCCCATCACCACCACCGCGCCCACGACGCCGCCTACCTCCACGAACGCTTACCCAACGGCGACATCCGCTTCACGCGACGCACATAGACGGCGCTAGCCGCGGGCTTTGAGCCGAGAGCGAAGGACGAGCCGGGCCGCCGGTCCGAGATCCTCGATCACCTCGACGAGCGCGCCGAGCTGCTCGAGGGAGGCGAAGGCCGACTCGGCGCCGGGGCGGTCGACACCGTCGTACATGAGCAGGCCGATGAACGCCGAGCTGATCGCGCGCGACAGCCCAGGGGCGTCCACCACATCTTCGACCGGGCTTCCCTTCAAGGCGCGAGCGACCGCGGCCTCGACCTCGTCGTTCCAACGACCCAACGCGTAGCGCGCTGTCTCGGCCAGCGTCTCGTCGCGCTGCGCACCGGCCAGGAGCTGAGCCATCAGCGTGATGTTGCCGGCGGCTCGCTCCCGCTCATGGAGCCCGCGCCCGAGCTCCAGCAGCTCACCCAGCGAGGTCACCTCGGCGAGCTCCGCTCGGTAGGACGCCGCCGCCTCGTCCGTCGCCGCCCGGCATGCCTGGTCGACGAGGTCCATCACGGTTCCGAAGTGGTAGAAGACCAGCGCCTGGTTGACCCCCGCCCGGTCGGCGACCGCCCGCGCCGAGAGACCGGCGATCCCCTCCTGCTTGAGCAGGTCGGTGACCGCCGACATCAGCTTGGCCTTGGTGGGGTTCATTCTGCGGCGGGCTCCTTCGTGACGAGCAGGTTGTAGCCGATCAGGACGAGACCGAGTATGCCGCCACCGATGAAGCCCACGAACGCGCCGAGCATGGCAATCCACGGCCCGGCATGAATCCATCCTTCCGCCATCACGAGTCGCACGGTCGACACCACCGTTCCCGCCAACGCAAAGTAGACGAAGGTCTCAGGCGTACGCAGCCCACGGATCCGCGCACGGCGGGTGATCGCACGACCGAAGAGTCCCGCGATCAGACCGGCAGCGACAGCCAGGCCGACGAAGATGGCGAGGTCTTCCGAAGACGCATCCAGGCTCGCCCCCGAGAACATGACCTGACTGAGCAGCACGAACGTCAGCCCTGCCGCGACGATCGCCGGCCACGCCCGATCCGCGACAGCCGAGCGCCGAAGCAGCGACACCGGCGCCACCAGAACGGCGAACGGCACCCCGGTCATCGCACCCATGACAGCGCCGATCACTCCGCCGATCACTCCGCCGAGGACCGCCCCCAGGACAGGCATGAGAAGGCTCCCGAGAGCACCGCCCAGCACCAACCCGAGCACCACCCCGAACAGCCATGCTCGGAGGAACGCTCCGAAAAAGATCCGCACCAGACCCACCACGTACGCCTCCTTCGACCCATTTGAGCGATTGCTCAAATTCAAGGTAGCGCAACTCTTGAGCGATCGCTCAAATAGGCCGTATGGTCGCTGGCATGAAGATCGTCATCCCCGGTGGGACCGGACAGGTCGGAGGCATCCTGCGGCGTGCCTGGAGCACGCGAGGACATGAGGTCGTGGTGCTCTCGCGCCACCCGGAACAGCTGGAGGAAGGCGTACGTCATCAGGTCTGGGACGGCCGGACGATCGGTCCCTGGGCCGAGGAGATCGACGGCGCTGACGTGGTGGTGAACCTCGCAGGCCGGACGGTCAGCTGTCGCTACACCGATGCCAATCTGAAGCAGATGATGGACTCGCGCGTCGAGTCGACCCGGGTCGTCGGCGAGGCGATCGCGAGGGCGGCCAACCCACCGAGCACCTGGCTGCAGATGAGCACCGCGACGATCTACGCCCACCGCCTCGACGCACCCAACGACGAGGCGACCGGCATCATCGGCGGCAGCGAACCCGACACCCCGGCCTACTGGGAGTTCTCCACGAGGATCGCCAAGAGCTGGGAGGCCGAGCAGGCCGCGGCGGTGACACCGCACACCCGCAAGGTGGCGCTCCGCTCGGCGATGGTGATGAGCCCCGACAAGGGCGGCGTTCTCGACGTACTCCTCACCATGGCGCGCCTCGGTCTCGGCGGGCCGGTCGCAGGGGGCGACCAGTTCGTCTCCTGGATCCATGAGACCGACTTCGTACGCGCCTGCGATCTGCTCATCGGGCGCGATGACATCTCCGGACCGGTGAATCTGGCAGCACCAGGACCACTGCCCCAACGCGACATGATGCGCACGCTGCGGGCGGAGGCCGGGATGCCGATCGGGTTGCCCGCCACTCGCTGGATGGCCGAGATCGGGGCTTGGGTGCTGCGTACGGACACCGAGCTGCTCCTCAAGAGCCGTCGTGTCGCACCGGGGAGGTTGCTCGAGGCAGGCTTCGAGTTCGAGTACGCCGACTGGGCCTCCGCCGCCCATGACCTGGTCAGCTGGGCCCGGCGGACCCGCAGAGAGGGAGCCGGCAGAGAAACCAGTCGCATCGCCGAGCCGGATCGGCCACGATGAAAAGGTGACCCGCGCGACCTGGCAGCCCCGACCCGACGACGCCGAGACCCTGAGGCGGTTCTTCGGCAAGGACGGCCGGCTGCTGACGATCCCCTCGAAGCACGTCAAGAAGCTGGTGGTGCTCAACCAGCTCGCGCAGGCCTTCGAGCCGGGGAAGGTCTACCCCGAGCGGGAGGTCAACGAGATCCTGGGGCGGTTCCACGAGGACGTCGCCGCGCTGCGCCGCTACCTCTTCGAAGAGGGGTTCATGATGCGCGAGGACGGCTACTACTGGCGCGACGGTGGGAGCGTGGAGGTCTGAGCGGCGAGGGTCCCGCCCGTCGGGCATGATTCGCCCCATGACGATGCCGGACCAGTCGGGCCAGCCAGTGCCCGGACAGCCGCCCGTGGGGTGGATCGACCTGACCATCCAGGGCAGCCACATGACCTCGAACATGATCGTGCCGACGGTGCTGCTCAACGGCCACCAGATGCCGACGCAGTACGGCCGGAACGTCTTCCCGGTGCCGCCGGGACGCTGGAACGTCGACATGTACGCCCAGTGGACCTGGAAGTTCGGCAAGGCGTCGATGAGCTTCGACGTCGCCGAGGGCCAGACCGTCCCGGTCTTCTACGCCTCGCCGCTGACCGGCTTCAGCAAGGGTGCGATCGGGCACGAGAAGCAGCGCAAGCCCGGCGTCCTCGGATTCGTCCTCTTGATGGTCGTGCTGCTGCTCTTCATCGTCGGCATCGTGGCCCTGGGCGTGGTGTCGGGCTAGCCCCGCCCGCGGGGACACCGGCTCGGACTGTCGGTGCTCACCGATACCGTCAGCCTTGTGACCACCACCGAATCACGCGGCCGAAGCGAAGCCCGGCGCAATGGCCGGGGCTACGCGGTCCTCGACGTCGAGACGACCGGGCTCGACCCCTACCGCGACCGCGTGATCCAGGTGGCGATCCGCCAGATCGCCGCCGACGGCACCGCCGAGTCGGAGTGGGAGACCCTGGTCAATCCCGGCGCCGGCGTCGACCCGGGGCCGGTCGAGGTGCACGGCCTGACCAGCGCCGACCTCGCCGGTGCCCCGCTCTTCCGGGACGTCGCCGCCGCGATCGCCCAGCGTCTCGCCGGCCGGGTCTTCGTGGCCCACAACGCCGCGTTCGACTGGGCGTTCGTTGCCGTGGAGTCGGACCGTGCCGGCGTACGCCTCGAGGTCCTGGAGTGGCTGTGCACGATGCGGTTCGCGAAGGCGCTCGCGCTGGAGGTGCCGGACAAGTCCCTGGCGACCATCGCGGCCTACTACGCGGTCGAGCAGCTGAAGGCCCACGACGCCGGTGACGACACCCGGGTCGCCGCGGAGATCCTGCTGCGCGAGCTGGCCGACGCCGACCGGGTCGGTCTCACCCTGCCGCTGGTGGAGTGCAACACCTCCCGACACCGGCTGAAACGGACCGTACGCCGTTGGTTCAGCCGCGTCCGGAGACCGCTTCGCTGAGAGATCGTCCCACCATCCGGGACATTTCCCGCAGAAATGCAACCGGAGAACCCGGTTCGGACATCACCATGTCGTCGGCCCCGCGTTACTTGGAGTAACAGCACCTTGAGGGCCCTGCTCCGAAGTGAGGCGATGAAGATGGTCATCCGGGGATTGGTCGCCGGGGCGCTCGCCGCCCTGTTGGCAACGACGTTCGCGGCCTGCACCGAGGAGCCGGCCGCCGCACCTGGGTCCGAGGCGACGACCTCGTCCGCCGCGGCCTCCTCTTCGGCGAGCCCCTCGCCGAGCGCCACGCCGACACCGTCGCCCAGCGCGAAGCCGAAGCCCGAGCCGAAGCCGTCCCCGACCTCGGGCCCGCGGCTCTTCGGCAAGGGTGACAGCGGTGACGACGTACGTGACCTGCAGGCGCGCCTGAAGCAGATCGGCTGGTTCAACGCGGGCGTGACCGGGTATTACGGCAACGTCACCACCGAGGCCGTCTCCGGGTTCCAGGGCAAGCGCGGGATCGCGGTCACCGGCTTCGTGGACCAGACCACGCTCGACCGGCTGCACGCGATGACCCGCGAGCCGACCGAGGCCGAGCTGACCGACGCGCCCCCGCCGGTGCCCTCCGGCAAGCTCGACCCGCGCTGCCTGACCGGCCGGGTGATGTGCATCGACAAGTCCACCTCGGTGCTGCGCTGGGTCGTCGGCGGGACCGTACAGCTGAGCGTCGAGGTGCGGTTCGGCTCGCAGGAGCTGCCCACCCGTGAGGGCCAGTTCTCGGTCTTCGCCAAGAGCCGCGACCACGTCTCGTCCATCTACAAGACCCCGATGCCGTTCGCGATGTTCTTCTCCGGTGGCCAGGCGGTCCACTACTCCCCCGATTTCGCCGCCAACGGCTACAACGGCGCCTCCCACGGCTGCGTGAACGTGCGCGACTACGGCGCCATCACCTCGCTCTACGACCAGGTGAACATCGGCGACGGCGTGGTCATCTACTGGTCCTGAGAACCGCCCTGCGCGGCCGTCCGGCCCTCGGGCAGGATTGAGGAGGCGTACGTCCCGCGTCTTAGGCTTGAGCCATGAAGGCGCTGCTCCTGGAGAACATCCATCCTGTCGCTGTCGAGAACCTCGAGAAGGCCGGCTTCGAGGTCGAACTGCGCAGCAAGTCTCTCTCCGAGGACGAGCTGGTGGCCGACCTCCCGGGCGTGACGCTGCTCGGCATCCGGTCCAACACCCACATCACCCCGCGCGTGCTGGACGCGGCCACCGACCTCAAGGCGATCGGCTGCTTCTGCATCGGCACCAACCAGGTGGACCTGGCCGGAGCCGCCGAGCGCGGCGTGGCCGTCTTCAACGCCCCCTACTCCAACACCCGCTCGGTCGTCGAGCTGGTCATCGGCTACATCATCTCCCTGGCGCGACGACTGCCGGAGAAGACCGAGAAGATGCACGCCGGCGTCTGGGACAAGTCCGCGAAGGGCTCCCACGAGATCCGCGGCCGCACGTTGGGCATCGTGGGCTACGGCAACATCGGCACCCAGCTCTCCAACATCGCCGAGGCGCTGGGGATGTACGTCATCTTCTACGACATCGCCGACCGGCTGGCCCACGGCAACGCCCGCCGGATGAAGTCCCTCGACGCGCTCCTGGAGGAGGCCGACGTGGTCTCCATCCACATCGACGGACGCCCGGGCAACCTGGGCATGTTCGGCGAGGAGCAGTTCGCGAAGATGAAGCCGCGTTCGCTGTTCATCAACGCCGCGCGCGGCTTCCTGGTCGACAACGACGCGCTGCGCAAGCACATCGAGTCCGGCCACATCGCCGGCGCCGCGCTCGACGTCTTCCCGATCGAGCCCAAGGCCCAGGGCGACGCCTTCGAGAGCCCGTTGCAGGGTCTCGACAACGTCATCCTGACCCCGCACGTCGGCGGCTCGACGCAGGAGGCCCAGGAGGAGATCGGCTGGTTCGTCTCCGGCAAGCTGCGCGACTTCATCCGCTCCGGGTCGACCGCGCTGAGCGTCAACCTGCCGGCCGTCCAGCCGCCGCCGTTGGCCGCCGGTGCGCGCCTCGCACTGCTGCACGACAGCGTCCCGGGCGTGCTCGCCGAGCTCAACGCGCTGCTCGCCGCCGAGGGTGTCAACGTGACCGGTCAGTACCTCGCCACCGCCGGGGAGACCGGCTTCGTGGTCACCGACGTGACCAACGTACCTGCGACGACGCTGGAGAAGATCACAGCCAACCCGCACACCAGGTGGGTGCGCGCCTACCACGCCTGACGCTAGCGTTCTGGCTCATGGAGCTCCCGCAACATTGGCCGCTGCCAGAGGCGACCGACCTTCTCGAAGACGTCCTGGCAGCGTACGACGAACCGACCCGCCGCTATCACGACCGCCGGCACCTCACCGAGGTGCTGGACCGGATCGAGGAGCTGCGGGCGGAGGGAGAGCGCTTCGACCAGCTGACGGTCACCCTGGCGGCGTTCTTCCACGACTCCGTCTACGACGGGGAGCGGGACGCCGAGGAGCGTTCGGCCACCTGGGCCGAGGACGCGCTGGGCGCCCACCTGGAGGCCGACGCCGTGGCCGAGGTCGCCCGGCTGGTGCGGCTGACCGAGACCCACGATCCCGCCCCCGACGACCACAGCGGCCGGGTGCTCTCCGACGCCGACCTGGCGATCCTGGCAGCGCCGGCGGAGCGCTATGCGGAGTACGCCGCGACCGTCCGGGAGGAGTACCAACACCTCTCCGACGAGGAGTTTCGCGTCGGCCGCGCCCAGGTCCTCGAGCGGCTGCTGGAGAAGGAGTCGCTCTTCTCGACACCCTTCGCGAGAATCAGCTGGGAGGCCGCCGCGCGGGCTAACATCTCGGCCGAGATGGAGACCCTGGACACATACCTGTCACGCGATCGATAACAATTCGTAAAGAACCGCTCCCCGGTGACAGAATTCATCGGTGAGCTTCCAGACGTACGCCGAGCTGTGGCGGATCCCCGACGTGCGCCGCATCCTCGTGCTGGGTCTGTTCCTGCGGATCCCGATGCCGGCGTCCTCGGTCATCGTGACCCTCCACGTGGTCGGCCCGCTGGACCGCTCCTACGCCGAGGCGGGCCTGGTCTCGACGGTGCTCGCGATCGCGATGGCGATCTCCGCGCCCTGGCTCGGCCGGCTCCTCGACCGCCTCGGCCTGCGGCGTACGCTCCTGCTGCCGCTGGCCGTCCTCCCGATCGCCTGGTCGATCGCCCCCTGGGTCGGCTATCTTCCGCTGCTCGCGCTGGTCGCCGTCGCCGGGCTCTTCACGGTCCCGTCCTTCTCGGTCGTACGCCAGGTGATGATCCGCTCGGTCGGTCCCGGGCAGCGCACCGCGGCGCTGAGCGCCGACGCGATGATGACCGAGCTGGGCTTCATGGTCGGTCCGGTGATCGGCGTGCTCGGCGCCAGCTACTTCGGCACGGCCTGGGCGATGCTGCTGATCCAGTGGCTCGGGATCGCCGCGGCCGTCGTGTTGTGGCTGTTCAACCCGATGATCACCGAGGGCGAGCCGACACTTCCGAGCGACGCAGTCCCGAGCGACGCCGTTCCGAAGCGCCGCTTCGGGCTCCCCTCGTGGGTGAACCCGGGCGTCACGCTCCTGCTCGCCGGCACCTTCACCGCCTCGCTCATCCTCATCGCCGAGGACCTCGGCACCGTGGCCGCGATGCGCGACTTCGACCGCACCGCCCTGCTCGGGATCGTCATGGCGATCTGGGCGCTCGGCTCGCTGCTCGGCGCACTCATCTACGGCGCCCTCAACAGCCACCCCTCCACCGCGGTGATGCTCGTCCTGCTGGGTGCCACGACGGTCCTGACCGCGTTCGCCTGGGACCCGATCTCCTTCGCCGTCCTGCTCCTGCTCAGCGGCTTCTTCTGCGCACCGACCCTGACCGCCGCGCTCGAGGCGATCACCAGCAGCGTCCCCTCGACCGTACGCGGCGAGGTGATGGGCTGGCACGGCTCGGCCATCACCCTCGGCAGCGCCGTCGGAGCCCCCACGGCCGGGTTCGCCATCGACCTGATCGGCTGGCAGGGCGGCTTCGTCCTCGGCGGCGGCCTCGGCCTGCTCATCGCGGCGGCCATCTGGCTCACCACGCGACGGATGTCCACCCCCGCCGAGGCGTCACTCCCGCCGGGCGAGAAATCAGCCGCGCCGGCCGAGTAGTCACCGCGGTGCCCACTCGGCCGACGTACGTGACGCCTGGGCTAGTGGGGTTTGCGACGGCGTAGGCCGGCGGCGATGAGCGCAGCGACCAGGACCCGAGAGGTGACCTCGACCGCACCCGCGGCGACCATGTCGTCGTAGACCTCGGCAGGTACGTCGTAGTGGTCCCGGTCGAAGCCCCGGGCGGGGATGCCCATCCGGCTCGCGAAGGCGTGCAACTCCTCGTAGGAGGTGTCACTGGCGAGGTGAGACCACATCCGGCCGCGACTGGGTACGTTCGGCGGGTCGATGAGGATCACGGGCCATTCTTACCGTGTCCATCCTGAGGCCACAGCCTTGACCGGTCGGCAAGAATGGGTCCTGATGAACACGACAGTGCTGTTCGAGGCTCGGGCGAGGGTGCTCCATGACCTCGATGCCCGCGGACTCGCCGGTGCGGCAGCCGTCTCCGCTCTCGAGGACGCGATGACCGAGCGCGGCTGGTGGGTGGAGCAGTGGCCGGAGGGCAAGGCGTACGTCGCCGGCCTGGTCGCCCAGGACGTGCAGGACCTGCTCTTCGACGGCGAGGCCTCCGCGCGCTGGCCGGTGTGCACCACCTGTCCGCCGGAGTCGCCGGTGCACTCGCTCCACATCACTCCCGACCTGGGAGGTCCGGACCCGATCTGGGTCTGCGAGGAGAGCGGCGACGTGGTCGCGCCGCTCGGCGATCTCTGACCAGCTCAGCAGGTCAGGACGGGCCGAGCTGCAGGTGCAGCGCGTAGCGGTCGGCACGGTAGACCGAGCGGCACACCTCGACATAGCGGTCCCCCGCGACCGACTTCCGCTGCCTGCGGAGCACGGGGACGCCGACCGAGAGGCCCAGCAGGGTGGCCTCCTCGATGTTGGCCACATCGGCACGGAACGTGTCGTCGACCCACGACGGCCGCATCTGGCGACTGGCCAGCTCGGCGTAGAGGCTGGTCGGCGCGGTCCGCTCGAGCATCCCGGGCACGATCGCCTCGTCGAGATAGACGTCCTCGATACAGATCGGCACCCCGTCACCGCGGCGCAGACGCCGCCAGTGGACGACGGCGGCACCTTCCTTGATGCCGAGCGCGCGGGCGATGGTGGGCCCGGCCTTCTCCCGGCCGAGCAGCAGCGTCTCGGAGGATGCCTGCATCCCTCGGCGAGCCATCTCCTCGCTGAACCCGAGCACCGGACTCGCCGCCCGCGGCGGGCGCGCCACGAAGGTGCCCCGGCCCGGGATCCGCACCAGCAGACCGTCGGCGACGAGCGCGTCGAGCGCCTGCCGCACGGTGGCTCGGGCGACGCTGAACTTCTGGACCAGCTCGCGCTCGGAGGGCGCGGAGGCACCAGGGCTTTCGCCGATGACCAGCTCCCTGACGTACTCACGGATCTGGACGTGCTTGAGCGACCGCTCTCCCTCGACCGACCGGACCATGAGCAGAGCGTAGGTGTACACCTCGCGTACGTCCGGAGTTTGGTCAAGTTGTGACATTGCAGCGAGATGAGGCAGACCAGCTGCAACGAAATAAGAATGTCTGATTTGAGTAGAACACGTGTTCGATCACGAGGTATGGTGAAGGGGTGGACTTCCAGGGAACACTCTTCGCCCCCACAGACGACGAGACCACCGAGACGACGTACGAGCGGATCCACCTGGACCGCGGAGCGTGGGTGGACATCGCCCGCGGCTGGCTGCCCGATCCCGACGACGTCTTCGCGGCGCTGGTCAGCGACGTCCCGTGGCGCGAGGAGCGCCGGCAGATGTACGACCGCGTCGTCGACGTACCCCGGCTCCTGCACACCTATCTGCAGGGCGACCCGCTCCCCCACCCCCGTCTCGCCGAAGCCCGCGGGCGCCTCACCGCCCACTACCTGCCCGAGCTGGGCGAGCCGTTCGTGACCGCGGGGTGCTGCTACTACCGCAACGGCCACGACTCGGTCGCCTGGCACGGCGACAAGGTCGGCCGGGGCCGCACCGACGACACGATGGTCGCGATCGTCTCCGTCGGCGACCCCCGCCGCCTCGCACTGCGCCCCCACGGAGGCGGCAAGGGGATGAGCATCCAGATGGGCCACGGCGACCTCGTCGTCATGGGCGGCTCCTGCCAGCGCACCTGGGAGCACGCCATCCCCAAGGTCGCCTCCGCCGGACCCCGGATCTCGGTCCAGTTCCGCCCCCGCAACGTCTTCTGAGACTCGCTCAGGACGCTGCGACGCCGTCCAGGAGGTTGGTGACCAGGGCGGTCGCGAACTCACGGGTGACGGGCTCGTCGGGGATGAGCAGCCGGTGGTAGACGGATCCCCAGAGCTGGTCGATGAGGACGCGTACGTCAACGCCAGAGCGGAGCTGGCCGGCCTCCTGAGCGCGGGTGAGCCGCTCGACGGCCAGCCGACGGCGCTCGGCGGAGTAGAGCGCTCGATAGGCGGCTGCGAGCTCGGGGTCCGTCTGCGCCTCCCCGATCAGCTGGAGAAGCGCTGAGCCGCCGGCCGTCTCGGTCATCAGCGTGACGAACGCATGCAACTGGCTGAGGAGATCGGCACGGATGTCGCCGGTGTCCGGGAAGGCCAAGGTGTCCTCGACGGCGTGGAAGTATCCGTCGAGGGCGAGCGCGCCCCGAGAAGGCCACCACTTGTAGAGCGTGGTCTTGCTGACCCCTGCGAGGCGAGCGACCCGGTCGAAGGTGAGGTCGGCGATGCCCTCGCTGAGGAGCAGCTCACCCGTCGTACGAAGGATGTCGGCTCGGACCTCGTCGGCGGGTCGCCGGCCCCGTCCACGGCGTGGCGGAACATCCTCGGCGGTCATGATCCGTCCCCTTCTGATGTCGATCGGTGAGCCAGTGTATGGGGAGTCATCACTCGATCCGGAGTTCGGCGATCAGCCCCTCGCGGAGCTCGAAGGTCATCGGCCCGGTGCCTCTGTAGCCGTTGCCGGTCACCCGCAAGGTGACCACCCAGGACTCTCCGGGTTCCGCGGGTGTCCAGTCGACGACGTCGAAGTGTGCCTGCACGCCGATGTTGTCGGTCTCGTTCCAGGCACGTACGCCGTCGCGGCCGCGGTAGCTACGGCCCCAGTCCACGATGAGCGCGTCCTGGGTGAATGCTGCAGCGAAGGCCTCGGAGTCTCCGCGGTTGGTCGCCTCGACGAAGGTCGCGATCGATCTGGGAAGGCTGTTCATGTCTGCTCCTTGGAGAAGATGGTCGGCGGTGAGGTGAGGCCGGCAGCGGGATGGCGCTGCCGACCTCACCTGGTTCACCGAGCGATGGTGAGAAGGTCAGCGAGGTCGACGCGGGTGAGGAAGTCGCGGCGGACACGATCGGCCACGTCGGACACCTCCTCCGAGCCGTCGTTCGCCGGGTCGATGTGGACCCGGAACGGGCGTTCGCCGGCCGGCAGGGACACGATCCGAGCGATCTCGTCGGAGACCATCGCGGCGTCCGCGTCGGCCGGAGCCAGCGCGGCGAGCTTCTCGGCCACCTGGCCCATGAGCCCGGCGTATCGCGTCTCGTACTCGGCTTCGACGGCCGTGTCGGCCGGCCGTCCGGAGTGCGCGAAGTGGTTCGTACCGCTGGTGAACGAGCCGGGCACGACGATCGAGGTCTCCACACCCCACCGGGCCAGCTCGCCGGCGTAGGAGACCGCGAGGGAGTCCATGCCCGCCTTGGCGGCGAAGTAGGGCGCCAGGTAGGGCGGCGTACCTCCCTTGACCGAGGAGCTCGACACCCACACCACCAGGCCGGCACCACGTGCCCGCATGCCCGGCAGCACCGCCCTGTTCACACGCTGGGTCGACAGCACGTTGACGTCGTACAGCTCGGCCAGCTGCTCGGGCGTGAACGCCTCGGTCGGACCGACGACCATGTGACCGGCGTTGTGGATGAGGACGTCGATACGGCCGTGGTCGGCAACGACTTGGGCGATGGCCGCATCCACCGAGTCCTGGGAGTTGACGTCGAGCTCGATCGCACGCAGGTCGACCCCGTGCTCGGTCGAGTAGTCGGCAGCGGCTCGAACCGCCGGTGCGTTGCGGCCGCCGGTCTCGCGCATCCCGGCGTAGACGGTCTGTCCGGTCCGCGCGAGCGCGCGGGCGGTGAGAGCGCCGAAGCCGCTCGAGGCTCCGGTGATGACGACGATCTGATTCATGACGATGTCCTTCCTGCTGCTCGCCGACCGGCTCAGACCATGCCGCCGTTGGCGTACACGACCTGGCCGTTGATCCATCGGCAGGTGCCCGCGAGGAAGGCGACGACCTCGGCGATGTCGTCAGGCGTGCCGAGCCGGTGCAGCGGGTTCATGTTGGCCATCCGATCGATGGTCTCCTCGTCCTTGCCCTCCAGGAACAGCGGCGTGGCGACCGGGCCCGGCGCGACCGCGTTGACGGTGATGTCGCGGCCCGCGAGCTCCTTGGCCAGCACCATGGTGAGGGCGTCGACAGCGCCCTTGGACGCGGTGTAGGCGGCGTACCCCGGCAGCGCGACCTTCTTGACCGAGGTCGAGAAGTTGATGACGGCGCCACCGGCGCGGACCTGGTTCGCGGCGAGCTGCGAGACCACGAAGGTGCCGCGGATGTTGGTGCGGTGCATCCGGTCGAGGACGTCCAGGTCCAACGACGCGATCGGACTCAGCGACATGATGCCGGCGGTGTTGACGACGACGTCGATGCCGCCGAACGCCTCGCTGGTGGCCTTGAAGGCCTCGGCCATCGCGACCTCGTCCGCGACGTCGCCGCCGACTGCGATCGCCTGGCCACCGGCCGCGGTGATCTCCGCGACGAGGCTCTCGGCCCGGTCGGCGTTGCCCGCGTAGTGGACGGCGACCGCGAAGCCGTCGCGGACGAGTCGCTCGACGACGGCCGTGCCGATGCCGCCCGAGCCGCCGGTGACGAGTGCGACGCGAATGGTGGTGGTGCTGGTCATGGTGGTCTCCTTCAGGAGTCGATGTGAACGATGCGTTCATATAATCATAGATATGAACTGTCTGTCCACATATGTGGTTCACGCCACCCTGCCAAGAGCTCCTTGCGGTTCACGGAACGGGCTTTGGAGTGGGTCCCAGATGCGATCCGTACGCTGGTAGGAAAGGATGGGACTGACAGCCGACGCCTCTGGAGCCGCCTTGACCACCACCGCACCACCCATCGCCCCGCCGTCCGCTGAGGAGATCGCCAGGGCGAAGGAGATCGTCGGGCGGGTCAGCACCGCCTTCAGCAGCCGTGTGGTCGGCCAGGAACGGCTCAGGACGGCGCTGCTGATCGCGCTGCTCTCCGAGGGTCACGTGCTGCTCGAGAGCGTGCCCGGGCTGGCCAAGACGCTGGCCGCGAGCACGCTGAGCCAGACCGTCAAGGCGCAGTTCTCCAGGATCCAGTGCACCCCCGACCTGCTGCCGAGCGACATCATCGGCACCCAGGTCTACGACCAGCGCAACCACGAGTTCGAGACCCAGCTCGGCCCGGTGCACGCCAACTTCGTGCTGCTGGACGAGATCAACCGAAGCTCCGCCAAGACGCAGAGCGCCATGCTCGAGGCGATGCAGGAGCGCCAGACGAGCATCGCGGGCCACATCCACCCGCTGCCGCGCCCGTTCATGGTGCTCGCCACGCAGAACCCGATCGAGGAGGAGGGCACCTACGTCCTCCCGCACGCGCAGATGGACCGGTTCCTGCTCAAGGAGATCGTCAACTACCCCAGCGACGCCGAGGAGCTCGTCGTCCTCGAGCGCATCGAGGCCGGCACGCTCGGTCCCGACCACGAGGAGACCCGCCCGGTCGCCGACCCCGACGACGTGATCTGGCTCCAGGAGCTGACCAAGCGCGTCTACGTCGACCCGGCGATCAAGCGCTACATCGTCGCCCTCGTCCAGGCGACCCGCAACGCCCGCCAGCTCCTCGGGCCGGAGACGGGTTCCTACGTCGAGATCGGCGCGTCCCCGCGTGCCTCGATCGCGTTCCTGCAGGCGTCGCGCGCGGCGGCGCTGCTGCTCGGCCGCTCCTACGTCACTCCCGAGGACGTGCGCGAGCTGCGCCACAGCATCCTGCGCCACCGGCTTCACCTCAGCTTCGAGGCGCTGGCCGAGAAGGTCCAGCCCGAGATGCTGGTCGACGCGCTGGTCCGCGCTGTCCCGAGCCCCTGAGTGGCGCCAGGAAATCAGGCACAGAATGGCGACGTACCTTCCCCGGATCCGCACGCGGTTGATGATCCATGCCCACCGCAAGGTCCTGAGCCTGCTCGACGGGGAGTACGCCAGCGTCCAGACCGGGCGCAGCATGGACTTCCACGACCTGAGGGAGTACGTCCCCGGCGACGACGTCAAGGACATCGACTGGAAGGCGACCGCCCGGTCCCGGAGCCTGCTGGTCAAGCGGTTCACCGCCGAGCGCCAGCATCTGGTGCTGCTGGCGATCTCCACCGGCCGGAGCATGGCGGCCCAGGCGACCGGCACCACGACCAAGCGTGAGCTGGCGATCTTCACCGCCGGCCTGGTGGGTTGGCTGGGCGTACGCCACGGCGACAAGGTCGCGGTCGCCTACGGCGACTCGGAGACCCAGAGGCTCACCAAGTCCGCGGACACCGAGGTCGCGCTCGAGCGGGCGCTCGGGCAGGCCCACGAGGCGATCACCCCCGACTCCGCCGAGGCCGACATCGTCGCCGTCCTGCGCCACATCGCCACCACCGTACGTCGGCGCGCGATCCTGCTCGTCGTCACCGACGAGCACTCGGTCAGCGACGAGATGGCCGCGGTCCTGCGCCGCCTCACCGTCCAGCACGAGGTCCTGGTCGCCGGCATCGACGACCTCGACCCCACCACCGCTGTGGCCGGCGGTGCCCCAACCGTCGACGTCGACACCGTCTCCGCCCTGCCTGGTTGGCTCACCGGCGACGCGGTCCTCCAGGCGCAGTACGCCGAGCTGGCCGCTGCCGAGGAGCACAGCCTGCGCAGCGCCCTGGACCGTCTGGGCATCGCCTACCAGCGGGTCCAGGACGACGCCACCGCCATCGGCGCGGTCTTCCATCTCCTGGAGAGGCACCGCCATGCGCGCCGGTAGCGTCCCCGAGGAGTTCCAGCAGCCGCTGGCCCACTCGGGCTGGTGGCTGGTGCTCGCGCTCGCGCTGCTCGCCGCGGTGGCGCTCTACTACCTCGCGGTCATCCTGCTGACCCGTAAGCGCCGCCCGGTCGTCGAGGTCGAGACACCCTGGGTGCCCGCGCCTCGTGACTTCCGTGCCGAGCACCTCGCCGAGATCGACCGGATCGAGCGCGCGGTGCACCGTGGCGATGTCCCGGCGCGGGTCGGCCACCAGCACCTGAGCCGCACCGTGCGCGACTACGTCGCCGAGGTCAGCCAGATCCCGGCCGACAAGATGGTCCTCGCCGACCTGAAGGCGACCGTACGCAGCGACCCTCGCACGCGTCCGCTGGCGATGGCCGTCGAGGTGATGTACCCGCCGGCCTTCGCCTCCGAGGAGGAGGGCAAGGCTGCCGAGCGCTTCCCCGAGGCGCTGAGCCGGGCCCGTCAGGTGGTGACGACATGGACCTGAGATGGCCCGTCCTCGGCGCGATCGTGCTGGTCCTCACCATCATCGCGATCGCCGCGATCGTCGTGTTCGCGGCCCGGGTGCATCGCCGCCCGGCCGACGCGGTGCTCGTCGCCCACACCGAGCGGCTCAAGCGGCTCCCCCGGTTCCGTGAGCTCGCGACCCAGCAGCGGTGGCTGTCCTGGTGGCAGACCGCGGGGATCGCGCTCGCGGTGATCGGATGCATCTGGCTGATCGCCCGGCCGCAGGCGACCGACATCACCCAGAACCGCTACTCCACCCGCGACATCGTGCTCTGCCTGGACGCCTCGACCTCGATGTTCGACGAGGACACCCAGGTCACCCAGGCGTACTCCCAGCTCGTGGCCGGCCTCAACGGCGAGCGGGTCAGCCTCGTGCTGTGGAGCGACGCCGCGGTCACCGTCTTCCCGCTCACCGACGACTACGGCTGGGTGCAGGACGAGCTGGCGCGGGCCGGCCGGGCCTTCGCCCTCGGCGACCAGGAGTACGTCGCCGGAACCTATCTCGGCAAGGAGCGGGCGAGCCTGATCAGCGACGGGATCGTCTCCTGCGTCAAGCGCTTCGACCTGTCCAACTCCGAGCGCGGCCGGGCGGTCATCGTCGCCTCAGACAACGACCCGCAGGGCGGCCCGCCGGTCTACACGCTGCCCGAGGCCACCGAGTTCGCCAAGGAGCGCGACGTCCAGCTCTACGGCATCGGCTCCGCCGACCTCAGCTTCCAGGAGGACAAGCGCGCCACCTTCGACAAGGCGATGACCGACACCGGCGGCACCTTCTCGCTGCTCGGTGACGACGGGTCGATCGACTCGATCCTGGCCGGCATCGACCGGCTCTCCGCCGACGAGGTCGTCGAGCCGCCGAAGTACCAGATCCGCGACGCTCCCGGCTGGCCGATCGCGACGATCGTCCTCGGGGTCCTCATGCTGATCGCCGGGTGGGTCTACGCCCTGGTCCGCTCCGGACGGCTGTCCCCGGGCCCGGCACCCCGGCAGGCGGGAGGCTCGTTGCCCCCACAGACCCGGCCACCGAGCGAGGTGGCCCGATGAGCGCCTCGGGATGGCAGATCCTGACGCTCGTACGCCGCGCGCTGATCGTCCTGCTCACCGTCGTCGTCCTGGTGCGACCGAGCTGGGGAGCGGCGCCGGCCGAGATGCGTACGGCAGATCTCGACGTCCTCGTCGTGGTCGACCGGACACGGTCGATGGTCGCCGAGGACGCACCCGGCGGCGAGGCCCGGATGACGCAGCTCAAGAAGGACCTCAAGGCGCTCTCCGCGGCTCTGCCCTCGGTGCGGTTCGGCGCGATCACCTTCGGCGGCGAGGTCGTCCGCACCGAGATGCCGTTCACCTACGACACGACAGCCTTCAACGCCTGGGTCGACGGTCTCTACGCCGAGCGGGCCTTCGACGGGTCCGGGTCGATGGTGGATGCTCCGCGCGACGAGATGATCGAGGCCCTGGAGCGTGACCAGGAGCGATACCCCGAGCGGCGCCGGATCGTGGTGTTCGCCTCCGACGGCGAGAACACCCGCGAGGGCGTCGACCAGCAGTCGTTCGCCGAGGTCGACGACCTCTCGGCCGGCGGCGTGGTGCTCGGCTACGGCACCGAGGAGGGCGGCCGGATGCCCTGGGACGACGAACGTCCCCAGGACGGCTACCTCAAGGACGGCGACGGCCAGGACGCCCGGTCCCGGATCGACCTCGCCAACCTGCGCGAGATCGCCGGTCAGATGGGTCTTCAGACCCTTCACCGCACGACGAAGGAGACCAAGGAGGTCACCACGGAGGCCTCGACCTGGGACTCCGAGATGCTCACCGAGGAGACCTCAGCCGGCGGCGAGACGTCCCGGGCCTGGCTCTTCGGCTTCCCGCTCCTGGCACTCTTGCTGTGGGAGCTGTGGGGCCATCGCCGCCGTGCGCACGAGGCCGAGGAGGTGCTGTCGTGACCGTCACCGAGACGCCTGTCGACTCGACCGAGCCGCAACCGCTACGCACCCCTCGCGAGCAGGTGCGGCGCGCGCTGCTCCTCGCCGGGATCGTGCCGGTGGTCATCGGCCTCGCCTTCCTGGGGAAGGTGATCCTGATGGGTCACCACGACCGCGGCGGCCGGGACGCCTGGGACGTACGCGACGCCGCGACCGCGATGGAGCACTACTCGGCCAACCGCGACCTCAACTTCCTGCAGCCGTGGATCGCCCACTTCGACGCCGGCAACGCCGCCTTCCTGCTCGGCGAGAACGCCCGCGCGGTCGCCTACTACGGCGAAGCGCTGGAGCGGGTGCCCGAGGACCACGAGTGCACCGTACGCATCAACATGTCGCTGACCCAGGAGGCGATCGGCGACCGCGCCCGGGACGCCGGCAACCAGGCCGGTGCGAAGGCGGCCTACGAGGACGCGCTGGCCACGCTGAAGGAGGGCGACTGCCCCACCGACGCCGGCCAGGGCCCCGAGCAGTCCCAGCAGGGCGAGTCCGTCGAGGAGCGCCTGAAGGAGAAGCTGACCCCGAAGGTACGGGTCAAGCCCAACGAGCAGGAGGACCCGCCCGAGGAGCCGCAGAACCAGGACGAGAAGGAGGACAAGCTCGACCGGCGCAACGGCGACGGCGAGGCCTACCGCCGCGACGACGCCGACCTGGACGACTACGGCGGGTTCAGCGACGAACCGCAGTGGTGACGCTCAGCGCATGAGCGTCTGAGACGGGAGCTCCTGGAACTGCGCCCGGTACGCCTGGGAGAACCGGCCGAGGTGGAAGAAGCCCCACTGAGCAGCGACCTCGGTGACCGAGGTCGCGGTCGCGTCCGCGGCGAGCAGGTCGGAGTGGGCACGGTCGAGCCGCGCACGCCGCCAGTACTCCAGCGGGGTGGTGTCGAGGTCGCGCTGGAACGCCTCCTGCAGCGTGCGGGTGGAGACACCGACCCTCTGGGCCAGCTCGGCTACCTTCCAGGGGTGCTCGGGGTGGGCCTCGAGGAGGTCCACGGCCATGCGTACGGCCCGGGAGATGGTGGAGGATCCGGTCTCGGAGACGATCTCCAGGGACGTGTTGGCCTGGATCGTCAGCAGTCCCCCGATGAGCGCCTGCTCGTAGGGCGCGGCCACCAGCGGAGAGCTCATCAGCGTGCCCCCGGCCTCGACGTTGTCGTAGGCCAGCCGCACCATCTTCAGCCAGTCGCGCACCTCGGGCCGGCCGAGGTCGAGCGTGGGGTCGAAGACCACCGGCCCGGAGCCGCCGATGCCCGCGGCCGCCTCCTCGACGGCGCTGCGGCGGATGTAGACCTGCAGCTTCTCGCAGCCGTCGGACCAGAGCATGTCGACCGGTTCGGTCGGCGAGCCGATCGAGGCGCGGGTTCGGTCGGCGAGGACGACGTGCTCCCCCACCTTGACCTTGGCGGTGCCGGCCAGCGGGAGCTGGATCAGGTAGAAGTCGTCGAAGGTGCCGGGAGTGATCCGCACCTCGTCGCCGTAGCGCATGTAGTTGAGCATCACGTCCTCGCCCAGCGGCGCGGCGTTGTGCACCATGTCGAGGTGGGAGCCGGCCTTGGTCAGCGCAAGATAATGAGCACAGAATCGTTCGGCGACGGCTTCTCGGGCCTGGTCCACGTCAGTGGTGGCGACAACGGTGTGGCGACCCAGCAGGGGACGGGGCAAGGCAGGCTCCTGGCGCGCGGCTCGATTGACCGAAGAGCGTAGCGGAGCCCGCGTCGCGTGAACGCGAACACGGCGCAATCACCGTCTAAGGTCCCAGCCGAGGTCCTGCCCTGGTCCCGAACGAGATGCCGGTCCCACCCTGGAGTAACCGGCATCTCGCCGTACTAGCTCCTCGCTGCCAGCTTCTCCACGAGTCTGGGAGTGATGGAGGCGTACGCCTTCGGGTCGATCGGCAGCAGCCACTGCACTGCTTTGACCCGCTTGCTGACGTCGATGCCGACGTCACCGAGAACCTCGTCGATGTTGTGCATCGAGAACGGGATGATGTTGGTGCCGCGGGCATGGTGGCCGTCGGTGCGCTCCCGCATCCAGGCCAGCCGCGCGGTGACATGGGCCTCCATCTCCTCCGCAGGCGGAACCTCGTGGCCGCCACCGAGGTGCGAGCCGATCCAGACGGCGCTCATCTCGGCCGAGAGCGGCGAGAAGAACGAGGAGTTGTAGCCGGCGAAGGTCAGGTCCTTCACGCTCAGCGGCAGGATCTGGCGGTAGAGCTGGTAGTCGCCGTTGTCGTCGGTGAGCTGGTCCTGGATCTCCTCGGAGAAGAACGGGAGCTCCTGCTTGAACCCGGTCGCGGTCACCACGACGTCGGCGGGAACCGCGCGCCCGTTGGCGAGCTCGGCGTACGGCTTGCCGTCCTTGGTCACGAACGCGGCGATCTCGGTGTCGCGCTCGACGGCGATGTCCCCGGCCTCGACGCCCTCGAAGAAGCCCTCGGTGGCCAGCGAGACCGTCGAGCGGGCGATGTCGGTGAACTGGCCCTTGGGCAGCAGCCCGAGCTTCTTCAGCTTGAGCTGGCTGGTGGTGACCGACTCGACGCTGCCGACCATCGAGCCGGCCATCTTCGAGCCCCCCGCGTGCAGGGCCTTCTCGGCCCCGCGGATGCTCTGGTAGGGGAACAGCCCCTCCCCCAGGCGGGTGAGCAGCAGCATCTTGTAGTTGAGGACGCCCTTGATCTTGCGGGGCATCTTCCACAGCAGCTGGCGCGCGACCACGGTGGTCGAGGCCGCCTCCTTGGCGATCTCGACGGCCACGTCACAGGCCGACTTGCCGTAGCCGACGACCACGACGTGCTTGCCGTTGACGGTCTCCAGGTCGTGCAGCTCGCTCGCCGCGAGGATCTTGCCTCCGGCGGCCTCCAGCTCCTCGACCCCGTCGTACGCGGGGGCGAACGGCTCCGAGAAGACGCCGCTGGCCACGACCAGATGGTCGTAATGCTCGGTCGTCTCGCCGTCGTCACCCGCCAAGGTGATGTCCCAGCCGCCCCCTCCAGCCGGCTGGGCACTCCGCACCTCGGTGGAGAGCTTGATCATCGGGGCGAGCTCGAACTTCTCGACGTACATCTCGAGGTAGCTCTGCACCTGCTCGCCACTGAGCCACTCGGGGAACACCTTCGGCATCCTCAGGTCCGAGAGCGTGTAGGAGTCCTTGTTGTTCTGCGTCGTCAGGCCCGGGTAACGACGGGTCCGGCTCCAGACGCCGCCGACATCCGGGGCCTTCTCGTAGACGGTGACGTCATGACCGAGCTCGGTGAGCACCTTCGCCGAGGCAACGCCCGCGAACCCGGCACCGATGACCGCGATCTTCACTTTTCTGTTTCCTCTCGCAGCAGGGTCTGCGTACGCAAAACGCTAGAGAGGTCGCGTGGCGCTCCGCTATCCACGTTGCGCGAGAGGTATCCGGTTTGCGCGACGGGATTTGTCACGCAGACCGGCCTCAGCCCCGCAGGAGCCTGTAGACGATCACCACCGCCGCGATCACGGCCACCCCGACGGCGATCTTCCTGCCGTAGTTCTTGATCAGCACCGGTACGACCGTCGCACCCAGGTCGAGTGCCTCGGGCTGCTTGGTCGCCGCGTGCCTCGGTGCCCCGCTGGTCGAGCCGCCGGAGCCGCTAGGCGGAGGCCCCGCCGAACCGGGCACAGTGAGTCCAACACGGTCTTCTCCGGCGCTCGATGGAGCCGTGTTGGTCTCGACACCGCTCGCTTCGCTCGCGGGCTCGACCAGCGGAGCGGCAGCCGGAGCCGACTTCTGCTCCAGGCACGCCACGAACTGGCCGAGAAGCTTGTCGGAGACGTCCTGCATGACCCCGCGCCCGAACTGGGCGGGCTTTCCGGTGACGGCGAGGTCGGTGACGATCTCGACCTTCGTGCCGGTGCCCTCCGGGGCCATCGTCAAGGTCGCGTTGGCGCCGGCGGTGCCGTTGCCGCGCTTGTCCCGTCCCTTGGCCTCGACGACCAGGCGGCGAGCGGCCTCGTCCTTCTCGACGAAGGTTCCGGAGCCGGCGTAGACCATGGCGATCGGGCCGAGCTTGACCTTCACCGTGCCGGTGAAGGTGTCGCCCTCGGCCGAGGTGACCTGGGCTCCAGGGAAGCACTCGGCAAGCGAGCCGATGTCCAGGAAGCTGTTCCAGGTCTCCTCGACCGAGGTCGGAACCGTGAACTCGTGCGTCAGGTCCACGCCTCAGCCCCCGAGGGCCTTCATGATGGCGCGCCGGGTCAGCACCGTGACCAGATGACGCCGGTAGTCGGCGTCGCCGTTGAGGTCGGAGGGCGGCTCGGCGCCGTCCGCGGCCAGGGCCGCGGCGTTGCGTACGACCTCCTCGGTGGCCTGCTGGCCGACCAGCGCCTGCTCGACGCCGGCGGCACGCAACGGAGTGGAGCCCATGTTGGTGAGACCGATCGCCGCGCCCTCGATCACCCCGCCGGAGACCTTGAGGGTCGCGCCGACCGCGCAGATCGGCCACTGGTGGGCGACCCGGACGAACTTCTCGTAGTGGGCCGTCCATCCGGTGTGCTTCGGGATGCGTACGCCGATGAGCAGCTCGTCCTCGGAGACGGCCGTCTCGAAGAGCCCCTGGAAGAACGCAGGCCCTGGGACGACCCGCTCCCCGGCCGGCCCGGCGATGACGAACTCGGCGTCCAAGGCAAGGGCCGGGGCTCCGAGGTCGCCCGCCGGGTCGGCGTGGGCGAGCGCGCCACCGAAGGTGCCGCGGTGGCGTACCTGCTCGTCGGCGACCGTCGCCGTGGCACGAGCGACCAGGGCCGCGTGCTCGGCGACCAGAGGATCGGCCGCGACGTCACAGTGGCGCGTCATGGCGCCGACGAAGATCGACTCACCCTCGTCGCGTACGCCGCGGAGAGAGTCGATGCGACCGAGGTCGATGACCCACTCCGGAGCGTTGAGGCGCATCCTCAGCACCGGCAGCAGGCTCTGTCCGCCGGCGATGATCTTGGCCTCGTCCCCGTACTGTGCGAGGGCGGCCAGCGCCTCCTCGACCGTGGTCGGGGCGACGTAGTCGAACGATGCGGGAATCACTGGACGTCTCCTTCCGTGCGGTCGACGTTCCCGGACATGCCCGTCGACGGATCGAAGTGTGCTGCGGCCGCGCCGGTGGTCTCGCCACCGGACGAGCCCTCGTTGATCGCCCGCCACACCCGTTCCGGTGTGCAGGGCATGGTCACGTCGTGCACGCCCAGCGGGCGCAGCGCGTCGACGACCGCGTTGACCACGGCGGGCGTGGAGGCGATCGTGCCGGCCTCGCCGACGCCCTTGGTGCCGAGCGTGTTGGTGGTCGCGGGCGAGGTGGTGTGGTCGATGTCGAAGCTGATCGTGTCGGCGGCCGTCGGCAGCAGGTAGTCCACGAACGAGCCCGACACCAGGGTCCCGGCGTCGTCGTAGACCGCGTCCTCCCACAGCGCCTGAGCGATGCCCTGGACCAGGCCACCGTGCACCTGACCTGCGACGATGAGCGGGTTGATGATGTTGCCGATGTCGTCGCAGCAGACGTACTTCCGCATCTTCACCTGGCCGGTCTCGGTGTCGACCTCCATCGCGCACAGGTGGGTCCCGTGCGGGAAGTTGAAGTTCTCCGGGTCGAAGGTGGCCTCGGAGTCGAGGTTGGCCTCGACGCCGTCGGGCAGGTTGTGCGCGGCGAAGACCGCCGTGGACAGCTCGCCGATGGACATGCCCTGGTCGGTGCCGCGCACCGTCCACCTGCCGCCGGTGAACTCCATGTCGTCGACGCTCGCCTCGAGCAGGTGGGCCGCGATCGGCTTGGCCTTCTCGAGCACCTTGTCGGCAGCCCGCATCAACGCCTCGCCACCCACGACCAGCGACCTGGACCCGTAGGTGTCGTAGCCCTTGGCGGCGATCTGGGTGTCGCCGTGGAGCACCTCGACGTCCTCGAAGGCTACGCCGAGACGGTCCGCCACGATCTGGCTGAACGCGGTCTCGTGCCCCTGGCCGTGGGCACTGGCCCCGGTGATGACCTCGACCTTGCCGGTCGGCGTCAGTCGCACCTGGGCGTGCTCCCAGCCGCCGGCTCCGTAGTCGAGGCTGCCGAGGACTCGGGACGGAGCCAGGCCGCACATCTCGGTGAAGGTGGAGATGCCGATGCCGAGCTGGACCGGGTCGTTGTTGGCGCGGCGCTCGGCCTGCTCGGCCCGCAGCGCGTCGTAGCCGAACATCTCCTTCGCCTTGGCGGTCGCCGCCTCGTAGTTCCCGGAGTCGTAGGTCAGACCGGCGATGGTCGTGAACGGGAACTCCTCGTGCTTGATCCAGTTCTTCTCGCGGATCTCGAGCGGGTCGACCCCGACCTCGGCGGCCAGCTCGTCCATCAGCCGCTCGATGGCGTACGTCGCCTCCGGCCGCCCCGCGCCGCGGTAGGCGTCGGTCCAGGTGGTGTTGGTGAACACCGTCTGGCAGTTGAACTGGTAGGCCGGGAACTTGTAGATCGCGTTGAACATGAAGGCGCCAAGGACCGGGACACCGCCGCCGACGATGGCGACGTACGCCCCCAGGTTGGCGTCGAGCTCGACCTTGAGGCCGGTGACCTGGCCGTCCTTGGTGGCCGAGAGGGTCAGCTTCTGGATCTGGTCCCGCCCGTGGTGAGCGGAGAGCAGCGACTCGGAGCGGGTCTCGGTGTACTTGACCGGCTTGCCGAGCCGGCGAGCCATCGCGAAGACGATCATCTCCTCCGGCGTCTGCTGGAGCTTGCCGCCGAAGCCACCGCCGACGTCGGGCGCGATCACCCGGATCTTCGACTCTGGCACGCCCGTGGTCGCGGCGAACGCGAACCGCAGGATGTGCGGGATCTGGGTGGCGCTCCACACCGTGATCTGCTCACCGGTCGGGTCGCACACCACGCTGCGGGGCTCCATGAACGCGGGGATCAGCCGCTGCTGGCGGTAGGTGCGCTCGATGACGATCCCGTCGCTCTTCGCGGAAGCGATCGCCTCGTCGACGCTGCCGCCGGTGCCGGCCTGAGCGCTGTCGAAGACCCACAGGGCGGACTTGTTGGTGCCGAGGTCGGGGTGCGCGAGCACCTCGTCCTTGACCGCCTCCTCGAGGGAGACGACCGCAGGGAGCTCCTCGTAATCGACCTCGACCATCTCGGCGGCGTCCCGAGCCGCGGCCGCTGAGCGGGCGGCCACCACGGCGACGATCTCACCGGCGAAGGTGACCCGGTCGGTGGCGACCGGCGGGTGGGCCGGCATCTTCTGGTCGGGCGTGATCGGCCAGGCGTTGATGCAGACGCCGAGGCTCTCGTCGAAGTCCTTGGCGGCCAGCACGGTCACCACGCCCTCGGACTCCTCCGCGGCGCTGGTGTCGATGCCGGTGATCCGGGCGTGCGCGAACGGGCTGCGCACCATCGCGAGGTGCAGCATCCCGGGCAGGTTGATGTTGTCGGTCCAGCGCGTCCGTCCCGTGATCAGGCGCGCGTCCTCCTTGCGGCGGCGGTCGCGGCCGATCTCGTTGGTCTGCTCCGGACGAGCTTCTACGGCGGTCACAGCGCGTCCACCTCCTCGGTCGCGCCCTTGGGGCCGGCAGCCGTGGCCAGGTGGCCGCTGGCGTACTGCACCGCGCGGACGATGTTGTGGTAGCCCGTGCAGCGACACAGGTTGCCCTCGATGCCCTCACGGATCTCTTCCTCGCTGGGCTGAGGGTTGCGCTTGAGCAGGTCGACGGACTGCATGATCATGCCCGGCGTGCAGAATCCGCACTGCAGGCCGTGGCACTCACGGAACGCCTCCTGGACCGGGTGGAGGTCGCCCTCGACCGTGTCGGCGAGGCCCTCGATCGTGGTCACCTCGCACCCGTCGGCCTGGACCGCGAGCACGTTGCACGACTTCACCGAGTCGCCGTCGAGATGGACCGTGCAGGCGCCGCAGTTGCTGGTGTCGCAACCGATCACCGTGCCGGTCTTGCCGAGTCCTTCGCGAAGGTACTGCACGAGCAGCGTTCGCGGTTCGACGTCGTCGGTGACCTTCATACCGTCGACGCGCATGCTGATCCGGGCCATGTTGTCTCCCTGCCAGACGTCACTGTTCTAGTGGAAAGCTGTGTGGGCCAGATCACACTAGGACGCGCAGGGTTGGGCGTCGGTTGGCTGCTCGGGTGGCGTACCCGTTCTTGGTCAGCGGCTGGCAGCCAGGCGTGCCCTGAGCAGGGGCAACGCGGGATGCGCGCTGCCGCCCAGGTGGCGCAGACAGACGTCGACGACCTCGGTGTCGTACGGAGCCAGCTCGCTGTAGCTCAGCACCGCGTCGGGCTGCGGGTCGGCGATCAGCGCCTCGCGCAGCGCGACCGCGACGTACTCGGCCATCTCGGCGAGCGCGGGACTGTTGGTGCCGGGCAGGAGATCACCGCCGTACGCCTCCACAGCAGCGGCCACGCGGCCGTGCCGGACCAGGGCGAGCACCTGCTCGACGTCGGTCACCACCGGCATCAGCAGGCGGTAGGGCCTCGATGCGACCTGGCCGCCGAGGGCGTGGCGCAGGTGGGAGACCTCCGCCTTGAGCGTGGAGAAGGTGACCGCCTGGTCGCCGTAGACCATCGCGTGCAGCCGCTCCAGCGAGAGGCCCTCGGGGTGGAGCGCGAGCAGGGCGAGGATCTCGGTCTGGCGGCGGTTGAGCAGCAGCCGCTGCCCGTCGAGCCAGGTCTCGGCGGTGCCGAGCAGCGTCAGCACCAGCCCTGGCTGCTCGATCGCCTCGTCGCTGTCACGCTGGGTCGGCATCTTCGGCAGCGCGCTCTCGATGAGCCGCGCCATCACCCGGGCGGTGGCCATTCCGATCGGGTGGGTGCGGTCCCAGGTGGTGGAGAGGTCGAGGACACCGAGGTGCTTGCCGGTGACGGGGTCGTGGAGCGGCGCGGCCCAGCAGACCCAGTTGTGCACGACCTCGGCGTAGTGCTCGGGGCCGAAGACCATCGACGGCGAGTTGGTGCGGTTGGCGAGGTCGAGCGCGTTGGTGCCGGCGCTCTCGTCGTCCCAGCGGCCGCCCGGCACGAAGTTGACCGACTCCGCCTTCCGCCGCATCACCCGGCCGCCGTACGTCCACAGCACCCGGGTGTCGGGGTCGGTCACCGCGATGACCAGGTCACCGTCGTCGGCGGTGCACCGCAGCTCCTCCTCGACTCGCTCGACCGCCACCTGGAGCGGGGAGCCGCGCCACATCTCGCGGGTCTCGTCCTCATCGGCCAGCGGCGCCTCGCGTACGTCCGTCCTGACGGTCGTCGCCGAGCGCGTCCAGCTGCTCAGGATCTCGGGGCGGACGAAGTCCTCGGCGGCATCGCCACTCTCCACGAAGGCGGTCCACGCCCGCGCCGCGCTGATGCGGCGCTCCTGCAGATCGCTACGAACCATCACTCCCCCTTTGGAGCTCGGCCCATTGAGGCTCGGTTCTGCCAAGGTAGCACCCTGTGACGTGCCTCACGATCCCCTCGGCGGTACCCGCTCCGTACGCACTCCGATCGCAGGCGCCGCAGCGTTCGGGCGGCGGTGTCACAGTGGGTGCATGACCACGCGCACAGCCACGACCTGGGCGGACTTCGAGACCGCGGCCAGACTGCAGGTCGACTTCAACACCGAGTACGCCTACCCCGCCCCGCCCGCCGACGAGCTCGCCCGGCACTTCAGCCGGCTCGTCGAGGGTGGGGACACGACCGTGATGCTGATGGGCGACCCCGCGGTCGGCCACGGCATCACCCGCTTCCGCCTGCAGACCACGGCCGACGAGCTCGAGGCCTACCTCGCCGAGCTCTACATCGTGCCCGACCGGCGCGGGCACGGCCTCGGCACCATCCTGCTGCAGGCGATCATCGACGAGGCGAAGGCCCGCGGCGCGACGTACATGGACCTGGGGACGAGCGAGGACGACATCTCGGCCCGTGCGCTGTACGAGAAGTTCGGCTTCGACAACCACGAGGGGCGCGGCTCCGGTCCGCGGGCGCTCTACTACGAGAAAGAGCTGTAGCGCGCCCGTTTCGACCGCTCAGCCCGTCGACGATCAGGCGGGAGCGCTTTCGGGGCGGCCGTCGTACGACAGTCCGCGAGCAATCGCGTGGACGAGCATCGCGAGGATCAGGATCCCGGCGCAGACCAGCGCCACGATCGCCACCGGCGTGCTCTGCGACAGCTGAATCTGGCGGAGGCCGATCGCGGCCAGCGCCCAGGCGCAGGAGAACAGCAGCTCTCGCAGGTTGCGCGCGAACAGGAGCGTGAGCAGAGCGACGGTGAGCACCGCGATCACCACGATCGAGGCCAGTGGGCTGACCGTCACCTCCCTCGAGTCGAGGTAGGTCGCGATGTTGACGATGCTCGCCGCGGTCACCCATCCCGTGTAGAGCATCAGCGGCAGCCAGACCATGAGGAAGTCCTTGGTGGTCGGCCGCTTCGTGCCGACTCCGAGGCGCCACAGCGCGGCGTAGAGGCTTGCGGTGAGAGTCAGCAGGACGACGACGGAGAGGCCGACCCACTCCTGCACGAAGACGTAGGTCCACAGCCCGTTGCAGATGCTGGCGACGATGAAGAGCGGCCCGAGCAGCTGCGGGATCTGGTTGTCATCGCGCGGATCACGCAGGTCCCTCGCCTGGTAGACCGCGAAGACGATCAGCAGCAGATAGATGAGGGTCCAGATGGAGAAGGCGTATCCGGCTGGTGTGAGGTACGTGGCGTACCTGTCCGATATCTCGCCGATCGGCGGCAGATCGAGAATCTGCGCACCGGTCAGGAAGTTGGCCACCAGCGCAAAGACGAGAGCCAGAACATTACCGAGCTGCCATGTTCTCTTCACCCTTCGACCGTAGCAAGATCCGATCGCAATCTTGCCTAACGATCTTCGTGGATCCGTCCGGTGGTGGTGGCCAGGCGCTCGCCCGAGCCGCCCCAGCGGCCGGCGATGATCTCGGCGGCGATGGAGATGGCGGTCTCCTCCGGCGTACGGGCGCCGAGGTCGAGGCCGATGGGGCTGCTCAGCCGGGCGATCTCCTCCTCGGTGAGACCGGCGTCGACCAGGCGGGCGAGACGGTCGTCGTGGGTGCGGCGGGAGCCCATCGCACCGACGTAGGCGATGTCGGGGAGACGGAGGGCGACCTCGAGGAGAGGTACGTCGAACTTCGGGTCGTGGGTGAGGACGGCGATCACGGTGCGCTGGTCGATGCGGCCGGCCTCGACCTCCTGGGTCAGGAAGCGGTGGGGCCAGTCGACGACGACCTCGTCGGCCTCGGGGAAGCGGGAGTTGGTCGCGAAGACCGGGCGGGCGTCGCAGACGGTGACGTGATAGCCGAGGAACGCACCGACGCGAGCGACGGCGGCGGCGAAGTCGATCGCCCCGAAGACGAGCATCCGGGGCTTGGGCGCGAAGGACCAGACGAAGACCCGCATGCCTTCGCCGCGGCGCTCGCCGTCGATCCCATAGGACAGTGTCTGGTTGGTGCCGTGAGCGAGCAGGCCGAGCGCGTCGTCGTGGACGGCGTCGTCCATCCGGGCGCTGCCCAGCGACCCCTTGACCCCTTCGGGGCGGATGAGGACGCGGCGCCCGAGGATCTCGGGGTCTGGGTGCTCGATGACGGTCGCCAGGGCGACGGGGCTGCCGCTGCGTACGTCCTCGGCGAGCTCGCCGAGCTCCGGGAAGGTCTCCTGGGACACCTTCTCGACGAAGACGTCGAGGATGCCGCCGCAGGTCAGCCCGACTGCGAAGGCGTCGTCGTCGGAGACGCCGTATCGGTTGAGCTCCGGGACGCCGGTCTCGGCGACCTCGCGGGCGACCTCGTAGACGGCGCCCTCGACACAGCCTCCGGAGACCGAGCCGACCGCACTCTCGTCGGGACCGACGAGCATCGAGGCGCCCGGCGGCCGAGGGGCTGACTGGAACGTCGCCACCACGGTGGCCACCGCCACGGTCTCGCCGGATTCCCACCACTTCATCAGATCGTCGAGTACGTCACGCACGCGCGATCACCTCCACCAGATCCTCGTACGTCGCCAGGGAATGTCCGGCGACGAAGTCGTCCACGTGCGGCAGCACCGCGACGATGCCTCGCTGCAGTGGTTCATATCCAACCTTGCCACGGTGTGGGTTGACCCACACCACGCGGTGGGCGAGGCGATGCAGCCTGGCCGCCTGCTCCTCCAGGAGCGCGGTGTCGCCGCGCTCCCAGCCGTCGCTCGCGATGACCACCACCGCGCCTCTGGCCAGTCCCTGGTGTCGCCGCAGGAACGCCTGCAGGTCGTCACCGAGACGGGTCCCGCCCGACCAGTCGGGCACCGTCTCGCCGGCCGCGACGAGCGCACGGTCGGGGTCACGGTGGCGCAGCGCGCGGGTGACGTTGGTGAGCCTGGTCCCCATGGTGAACACGGCGTTGGCCGGGCTCGTCGAGCTCACCCGGTGGGCGACCCGCAGCAGCACGTCGGCGTAGGAGCTCATCGATCCGGAGACGTCGATCAGCCACACGACGCGACGCGGCCGCTCGCCACGCCTGCGGTAGTGGATCCCGGCCGGTTCGCCGAGGTGTCGCAGGCTGGCCCGCAGGGTGCGGTGGGCGTCGACGCGCCCTCGCCGCCAGGGGTCCTGCCGAGGCGTCCTCCGACGTGGCGCCCGGGGGCGCAGCCGGGCGATGAGCGCTGCCACTCGCTCCTGCTCGGCCGGGTCGAGGTCGGCGACGTCGCGATGACGCAGGGTCTCGATCTCGCTGGCCCGCGCCCTGATGAGGTCGTCGGTCTCCTCGCCCTCTCCCTCGCCCTCCTGCGGCTCGGTCTCGGGGAGGGTGGAGGTGACCGAGACCGTACGCGGCGGGCCTTGCGGTCCCGGCAGCGTCGCGGTCGACCCGAACCAGGCCTCGAAGACCTGGTCGTAGCGGCGCAGGTCGTCCGGGCCGGCGCACAGCGTGGCCCGTCCGGCGGTGTAGGTGGCGGTCGGGTCGCCGGCGTCGAGGATCGCGGTCGCCTGCAGGAAGCCGTGGGCGCGGTCCTGGGTCACCTGCACCCCGGCCGCTCTGAGCGCTCGGGTGAAGCCGAGCAAGATCTCGGGAGCGTCGTGTGCTGTCATGCCAGCAGCCGGTCCAGTGCTGCCCGGACGCGGTCGGCGTCCTCGCGGTGCTTGACTAGCGCGCCGAGCGTGGCGGCGGCGCTCTCCAGGTCCATCTCGGCGACTCCGAGGTGGTGCAGGGCGCGAGCCCAGTCGAGGGTCTCGGCGACGCCTGGGGGTTTGAGCAGAGCGTTCGCGCCCTCGGCGCCGCGCAGCTGCTGGACGACGGTGACCACCTGGCGGGCGAGCTCGTCGGCGACCTCGGGGGCCCGGCTGCGTACGATCTCGATCTCGCGGGCCAGGCCCGGGTGGTCGATCCAGTGGTAGAGGCAGCGGCGCTTGAGGGCGTCGTGGAGCTCGCGGGTGCGGTTGGAGGTGAGCACGACGACCGGTGGGACCGTTGCCGCTACGGTCCCGAACTCCGGGATCGTCACCTGGTAGGTGGACAGCACCTCGAGCAGGAAGGCCTCGAACTCGTCGTCGGCCCGGTCGACCTCGTCGACGAGCAGTACGGACGGAGCCTGGCGCAGCGCGGCCAGCACCGGGCGGGCGAGCAGGAACCGCTCGTCGTAGAGGGACTTCTCGGCCTCCTCCACCTCCCCCGCGCCTCCGGCGGCCTCCAGGGCACGCAGGTGCAGGATCTGGCGGGCGAAGTCCCAGTCGTAGAGCGCTTGGGTGGCGTCGATCCCCTCGTAGCACTGCAGCCTCACCAGCGGCAGGTCGAGCGCCTCGGCGACCGCTTCCGCGAGTGCGGTCTTCCCGGTCCCGGGCTCACCCTCGAGCAGCAGCGGCCGCTGCATCCGCAGCGCGAGGAACGTCACCGTCGCCAGCTCCGGGTCGGCCAGGTATCCGGTCGCCGCCAGGCGGTCAGCGATCTCCTGGGGCGTCAGGTCCATGACCTGAGCCTAGAACGCGAAGCGTTGGCTCAGGGTTGGACAACCTCCTATGAGGGGACGAACGAATTTTCGTTCAGCGCCGATCGACGTCGTTCCCACCCGCCAGGTCGCCGCACTCCACCAGGCGTACGTCGTGGGTCTTCAGGTAGCCCCGCGCGCCCTGGTCGCCGACGGCTGCCTCAATGACCCCTGCCCAGTGGTCGCGCCCGATCAGCACCGGGTGACCCGGAACCCCGGCGTACGCCGCCCGCGCCAGCCCCGGGGTCGGGCCCGTTGTCGAGGCTGACGAGAGCACCCGAGAGACCACATCCGGCCCCACGTCCGGCAGGTCCACGAGATGAACCACAGCCACCTCGGCATCCGGCCCGAGCGCACCCAGGCCGACCCGCAGCGAAGCTCCCATCCCCTCGTCCCAGTCCTCGGCGACGACGACCCGCTGATCGGCCGGGAGCAACGCCCGCGCCTCGTCGGCGGCGGCGCCGAGGACGACGAGTACGTCGTCACAGCCGCCCTCACGCAGCACCTCGATCGACCGCACCAGCCAGTCGTCGACCAGCGCCTTGGGCATGCCCATCCGCCGACCCGCGCCGGCGGCCAGAAGCAGGCCGGCGACCATCGTCACTTGAACGCGGCGGTGTAGAGCTTCTGCAGCTTCGCGCTCTTGACGTCGCTGTAGCCACAGCCGATGACCTTGGCATCACCCTTGGCCGCGACGAGGTAGTTCTTGCCCTTCTCGAACTCGGGCATCGGGATCGTGCTCGGCGCGGGCAGCGTGATCCGGACGGTGTCGGTGCCACCGACGCCGTCCGCGTACATCCACGTCTTCACCCGCAGCACGGCCTCGCTCTCGGTCACGCTCTCCGCGGTGCCCTCGAAGGCGAGGGCGGCGTTCTGGGAGAGCCACTTCGAGGTCGGCGGGATGCAACGGGCGGCGTCCGCGACGACGGTCAGCTCGGTCGCCCCGGCGCCTCCGGCAGGAGCGGATGACGAGGGGACCGGCGCGGTCTCGGTGACCGTCGCGGTCGGCGACGGAGGTGCGGCATCGGGGTCCTCAGCAGTGTCGTCGGAGCTGAGCAGGCCGAAGGAGGCGACGATCGCGACGAGCACGACCGCGGCGGCGATCACGGCTGCGACCCAACGCCACGGTGACCGCGGCGGCTGCATCCCGGTCTTCGGCTCGACGTCGATGCTCATGCCAACATCATGCCTCATCACTGGGCGGCATCTGTGGACCCGTCGGACACACTCGGGTCGACACACGCAGGCGGGGCCCTGGCTTCGAAGAGCCCTGACCCCGCCCGCCGCTGCAGAACTTCACCCGGATATTCCCTTGGGCTTCAAAGCCCCCCAGATCCAGACGCTTCCCCGCAGTCGGCCACTGTGTGGAGCACCAATGTTGCGTTACCGAGCTGTTGTCGAGACAGTGTCGAAAGTCCCCAATAGGATGGGACCGCTGGGCCCCTCCTGATCGCCTGGTCAGGTCATGCCAGATGACGATCGAGGAACCCGATGACCCGCCGGATCGAGAGGTCCCACTGCGGCCCGAAGGCGTGCTGCTCGCCGGGGTAGACCCACAGCCGCTGGCGCACACCTGCGGTCTCCATCAGGTCCCGGGTCGTGTAGGCCCACCGGATCGGGCAGGACTCGTCATTGGTCCCGTGGTGCATCTGGACCGGGACCTCGATGCGGTCGAAGTACGTCCGCGCCGACAACCCATCCCAGAACTCCGGCTCCGTCTCGGGATCGCCGTACTGCCGATAGAGCCGGGCCACCTCGTCGGGCCGCGACGGCACCGCCCACCGGTTGATGTTGTCGACGATGTCGGAGGAGACCGACGCGTACGTCACCCCGGCCCGCACCAGCCCTGGCTGGGCGACCAGCGCGTTCATCACCACTCCCCCACCCATGGAGCGGCCGAGCAGCGCGGTGCGGTCGGGGTCGACGTACGGAAGTCGCTTCATCGCCTGGACGGCGTTGATGGTGTCCCGGGTGTAGCCGAGCCGGCTCTCGTCCTCCTCGGTTCCCTCCGGGATGGGGGACGATCCGGCGTGACCGCGGTAGTCGGTGTGCAGGACGACAAAGCCTGCCCGCGCCAGCCGGTCCTGCTCCCGCATCAGCCCTTGCCCGGTGACGTAGATGTCGGTGTCGATGTGGCCGTGCGCGAAGACGACCCCGGGGAACGGCCCTGCGCCCCGTGGCCGGAAGAGCACCCCGGTGATCGTCAGCGGACCGCTCGGGTAGCTGACCTCGAAGCGCCGGTAGGCATCCGTGCTCCCCGCCTCCCGCAGCACCTTCACCTCCCCGCCCGGGAAGTCCTCTCGCATCAGCTGCGGGAGCGAGACCTTGTCGGTCACCGGCGGCAGCGTCTCCGACGGGCTCGGTGACGGCGTCGCAGGCGCCGACGGGGCCGTCGGGCTCGCTGCCCGAGACGACGGCGCGGCGGTCGGCTCACCACCACACCCGGCGAGAAGCACGGCCGAGATCGCCAGCGCCGCCATCGCCTTCGGCCTCATGCCGTCGAGCGTAGCCCGGTGATCCTGGGGCGGCGTGCGGTTCCTTCGTCAAGGTATGCAGCCGAAGGATCGCTTCCCCTGCGGAGGTCCGCCGGGGAAGCGGTCGTTTCCCTGCATACCTTGACGAAGGAACGTTCCCCACCGAAACGCAAAGAGGGCCCCTCCCGAAGGAAGGGGCCCTCTCGTGGCGCTAGCGGGACGGACTCAGAAGCCCATGCCGCCCATGTCACCCATGCCACCGGTCGGGTCGCCACCAGCGGCGGCCTTCTCCGGCTTGTCGGCCACGACGGCCTCGGTGGTGAGGAACAGCGCGGCGATCGACGCGGCGTTCTGCAGCGCCGAGCGGGTCACCTTGGCCGGGTCGATGATGCCCGCGGCCAGCAGGTCGACGTACTCGCCCGTGGCGGCGTTGAGGCCGTGGCCCTGCGGGAGGCCGGCGACCTTCTCCGCCACGACGCCGCCCTCGAGGCCGGCGTTGATGGCGATCTGCTTCAGCGGCGCCGAGATGGCGGCCTTGACGATCGAGGCACCGGTGGCCTCGTCGCCGTCGAGCTCGAGCTTCTCGAAGGCAGCGGCAGCGGCCTGGATCAGCGCGACACCACCACCGGCGAGGATGCCCTCCTCGACAGCAGCCTTGGCGTTGCGGACGGCGTCCTCGATGCGGTGCTTGCGCTCCTTGAGCTCGACCTCGGTGGCCGCGCCGACCTTGATGACGGCCACGCCGCCGGCCAGCTTGGCGAGGCGCTCCTGGAGCTTCTCGCGGTCGTAGTCGGAGTCCGACTTCTCGATCTCGGCGCGGATCTGGTTGACCCGGCCCTCGATCTGACCCTGGTCGCCCGAACCCTCGACGATGGTGGTCTCGTCCTTGGTGATGACGACCTTGCGGGCCTGGCCGAGCAGCTCGATGCCGGCGGTCTCCAGGGAGAGGCCGACCTCCTCGGAGATGACCTGACCACCGGTGAGGATCGCGATGTCCTGCAGCATGGCCTTGCGGCGGTCACCGAAGCCCGGAGCCTTGACGGCGACGGACTTGAAGGTGCCCTTGATCTTGTTGACGACCAGCGTCGAGAGAGCCTCGCCGTCGACGTCCTCGGCCAGGATGACCAGCGGCTTGCCGGTCTGCATGACCTTCTCCAGGACCGGGATCAGGTCCTTGACGGAGGAGATCTTCGAGTTGACGATCAGGATGTACGGGTCGTCGAGGACGGTCTCCATACGCTCCGGGTCGGTCACGAAGTAGGCCGAGATGTAGCCCTTGTCGAAGCGCATACCCTCGGTCAGCTCGAGGTCGAGCCCGAAGGTGTTCGACTCCTCGACGGTGATGACGCCTTCCTTGCCGACCTTGTCCATCGCCTCGGCGATGATCTCGCCGACGGTGGTGTCAGCAGCGGAGATCGAGGCGGTAGCAGCGATCTGCTCCTTGGTCTCGATGTCCTTGGCCTGCGCGAGCAGCTGCTCGGAGACGGCGTCGACGGCCGCCTCGATGCCGCGCTTCAGGCCGGCCGGGTTGGCACCCGCGGCGACGTTGCGCAGGCCCTCGCGGACCAGCGCCTGGGCGAGAACGGTCGCGGTCGTCGTGCCGTCACCGGCGACGTCGTCGGTCTTCTTCGCGACCTCCTTGACCAGCTCGGCACCGATCTTCTCGTAGGGGTCCTCGAGCTCGATCTCCTTGGCGATGGAAACACCATCGTTGGTGATCGTGGGGGCACCCCACTTCTTCTCGAGCACGACATTGCGGCCCTTGGGACCGAGGGTGACCTTGACGGCGTCGGCGAGGGTGTTGAGACCCTTCTCCAGACCCCGACGGGCCTCCTCGTTGAAAGCGATGAGCTTCGGCATTGCTCCTGCGATCCTTCACTTGGGAAGTTCGTTGGATCCGGTCCGATGGGTTGCCCGCGACGGACGACGCCACTCCCGGCAGAACCCTTCCCTGCCGCTCGCGACGCCTCAACGTCACCGGTCCGGTTGTTGTCACTCTCATGGTAAGAGTGCCAGCCTCATGTTTAGCACTCGACCCCTGCGAGTGCAAGCGCCGACGGGTGCCGGTCATGCCGCTCGCAACGCCTCTGTCGGCGAGAGCCGCGCGGCTCTCGCGGCCGGGTAGACGCCCGCCAGGATGCCGATGAGGAGCGCCGCGGCCAGGCCGTAGCCGACCGACTCCGGTGGCATCGCGAAGGTGATCGCCTTCCACCGGGCGTACCCGAAGGTGACCACGGCGCCGGCCAGCACCCCCAGTACCCCGCCGGCCAGGGAGAGCAGCACCGCCTCGACCAGGAACTGCGTACGGATGTGGCGTCCGGTGGCACCCAGTGCCCGGCGCAGGCCTATCTCCCGGCGCCGTTCGAGCACCGACATCACCATCACGTTGGCCGTGCCGACCGCACCGACCAGCAGAGCGACCGCGCCCAGGCCCAGGAAGAGCGAGGTGAAGGCGTCCTCGGCCGCCGCCTTGGCGGCGATCACGTCGGAGGGCCGCGAGACGTCGACGTTCTCGGGTGCCTCGGGATTGACCTGGGCCGCGAGTACGCCGCTGACCGCGTCCACCGCGTCCGGTGCCGTACGCACGTAGAGCAGCGAGGGGTCCAGCTCGTCGTCGAGATAGACCTCCGCGGCGTCGTAGCCGACGAGGGCCGCCCGGTCCAGGTCCGGAGAGAGCGGCAGCGGCTCCATGATGCCGACGACCTGCCAGGCCCGTCCGTCCATCCAGACCGAGACCCCGCTCCCGACCGAGGTGATCCCGAGCCGTTCCGCGGCGACCGATCCCAGCACGACGACCGGGAAGTCGTCGACCGCTGCGTCGAGGAACCGGCCCTCGGCCATCTCTCCCGCGAGGGTGGCGAGGGTGTCGGGGGTGGCGGCCTTCGCCGAGAGTCCGTTCGTACGATAGGGGTCGGCCAGCGAGCTGCGCAGCGGAACGGCCGACAGGTCGGTGACCTGGGCGACGTTCTCGACGGGCTCGATGTTGCGCGCCTGGACGGCCGCGGTCTGCGGCATCGCGGTGTCACCGCCCATCCCGAATCCCTGGCCGGCCTTGGCCTCCAGCAGGTTGGTCCCCAGCGAGTCGAGCTGTTCGAGCAGGTCGGCCTGGGACGAGCGGGAGATGCCGAGCACGGCCACGACGGTCGCCACACCGATCGCGATGCCGAAGGCGGACAGCAGGCTGCGCAGCTTGCGCGCCCGCAGCGCCCTTCCTCCGGCGCGGGCCTGGTCGGCGATCGAGACCCGGGACGGCTCGACCCGCGTACGCCGGCGGCTCATGCGGCCACCACCTGGGAGTCGTGCGTGATCAGGCCGTCCCGGATCTCGACCTGGCGGGCCATCCGGGCGGCGACCTCGTGCTCGTGGGTGATCACCACGATCGTGGTGCCGTCGCGGTGAAGCTCGTCGAAGAGGTTGAGCACCTCCTCGCCGGAGTGGCTGTCCAGGTTGCCGGTGGGCTCGTCGGCGAAGACGATGGCCGGCCGGTTGAGCAGCGCCCGCGCGACCGCGACCCGCTGTCGCTCGCCGCCGGAGAGGATCCGCGGGTCGTGGTCGAGCCGATGCCCGAGGCCCACCCGCTCCAGCACCTCGCGGGCCCGGCGCATGCGCTCGGGGCGGCGTACGCCGCTGTAGAGGAGGCCCTGGGCGACGTTCTCGGTCGCGGAGAGCCCGTCGATGAGGTGGAAGCTCTGGAAGACGAACCCGACACGGTGCGAGCGCAGCCCGGCCAGCTCGGCCTCGGAGAGGTCGGTGGTGTCGTACCCGTCGATCACCACCGCCCCGCTGGTGGGGCGCTCCAGGGTGCCGACGATGTGTAGCAGGGTCGACTTCCCCGAGCCCGAGGGGCCGACGATGGCGACCTGCTCCCCGGCGCCGACCTGCAGGTTCACGCCATGGAGGACCTCCAGGTCCCCGTAGCTCTTGCGGACGTCGCGCATCTCCAGGACGCTCGTGCGCTCACTCATCGGGCACCGCCACGGTGTCGCCCTCGGCCAGCCCTGCGGTGATCTCGACGTAGCCGTCGGCATAGAGACCGACCTCGACGCCGGTGAGCGTCTCGGTGTCTCCGGTGACCTTCTGGACACCGAACCCGCCCTCGGCCAGAGCAACGAGGGCCGTGACCGGCACCGCCAGGGCGTCCTTCTTCGTCTCGCTGGTCAGGTCGACCGACACGGTGGCCAGGCTCATCCCCTCGGCGAGCTTCGGATCGTCGAGGGTGAGGGTGATCGGGATGACCGAGGTCGTCTCGCCCTCGTTGCCCGTCGACTGCTCCAGGGCGCCGACCGAGGTGATCTTCGCCTTCGCCTCCTTGCCGCTGGGCAGGGTCACGGTCGCCGCGGCGCCGACCTTGGCGAGCGCCTCGGAGTCGGGGTCGAGGCCGACCGCGACGACCTGGTCGGTGCTGGCGGCCTGGTAGAGCCCCGCGCCACCGCCCGGCCCGACCTGCTGGCCGAGCGTCGCCTTGTGCGCCCCGATCCGGATCTTTCCCGGCGTGATCACGAAGTCGGCCGGGTCGGCCGTACCGGTCTCCTCCAGGCCGTGGTCGGACTGGAAGTCGTAGAGCGCCGACTGGGTCGACTCGGTGAAGTCCTTGTCGACGGTGCCTGGGTCGTACCCCATCTCCTTCAGGTTGCGCTCCAGGAGGCGTACGTCCTTGGCGTCCTCGGAGCCCAGGTCGAGGGGCCGCCACATCGGGGTGGCCCCGGTGAGCAGGATGACCGGCACGTCGTCGACGCGGTACGCCACATCGCCCTGTTCCAGGACGCTGCCCTCCTCCGGCAGCTCGGTGAGCGTGCCCTGGGCGGAGCTGACGACGTCGAAGGAGGCGTCGTACTCCAGCGTGCCGCTGACCTGCTCGGTGTCGGCGAGGGTACGCCGCTCCACGGTCGCCGTGCTCGAGGCCGGCGCCTCCTCCGCTGCCCCCTCGGCAGGGGCGAGCAGGCGGGTGTAGCCCGCGAAACCGGCGACCCCGAGCCCGGTGACCACCAGCAGCGCGGTGGCGCCGACCAGCACCGTCCGGCCCCGGCCGCGGCGACGCGGCGGACGGGACTCGGCCGGCCTCGGTTCCGGCGCCGTCCCCGGGGCGTTGGTCTCGGTGTCGACGTCCTTCTGGGTGGCGCTCACTGGGAACCGCCCTTCCGCATCTCGTCCATGCCGGACTCCTCGGCACACTTCTTCTCCGCGGCCTGCACCTTCGGGTCCTCGGGGTCGATGCCCTCGGGCATCCGCATCATCACGCCGCCGCCGCTGAAGTCCGGGTCGGGCACGTTCACGCCGTTCTCCCGCATGCACGCGGCGAACTCGAGCACGCGGTCCTGCATCTCCTGGACCTCCTCGGGGTCACGCGGACCTCCGATGCCGCCCTCGGGACGCTTGTCCTCGCACGCCTTCATCGCCTTGTCGCGGACCTCGGGGTCGGGCATCGCACCCTTGCCGCCCTGCCCCTGGATCCGCACGCCGCCGTCCTCGGTGAACTCCGGGTCGGGCATGTCCACGCCGTTCTCCCGCATGCAGGCCGCGAAGTCGAGCCACTGCTGCTCGACGTCCTCGGCGTTCGCCGAGGGGCTCGCCGAGCTGTCGGCGTCCTTGTCGCTGAGGGTGGCCACGCCACCGTCGTCGGCGCCGCCGCCGCACGCAGCCAGCGTGATCGCCAACAGCGCGGCACCGATCGCCACGGTCATCCGTTGCATCTGGTCCTCCTGATCGTCTCGTCCGTCCTTCGGATGAGGGCGACGCTAGGAGTCCGCTTTGTGAGTCTTCGCTGGGCAACCTGAGAGGTCTGTGAAGAGACTCAGAGAGCTCAGCGACGGCCGGAGAACCGGATGCCGACCTCGCTCCCGCCGCCCTCGCGAGCGCGGAAGAACGGCGTGCCGCCGTGGCGCGCGGCGACCTCCGCGACGATCGCCAGCCCGAGGCCCGAACCAGGCAGCTCGCGGTCGGTATCGGCGCGCCAGAAGCGCTCGAAGGCGTGCGCCGCCTCGGCGTCGGAGAGGCCGGGGCCGCGGTCGGCGGCGTACACCTCCTCGTCGCGAACCACGACGGAGACCGGCCCGTCGGAGAACTTCAGCGCGTTGTCGAGCAGGTTGACCACCGCTCGCTCGAGGGCCGCCGGATCGCCGGTGATCCGGTGCGGCTCGAGGTCGAGATCGAAACGGCGCGCCGGGTCGCGGCGCTGGGCGCGCTCGACGGCTCGCAGCACGACCTCGTCGACCTGAACCGGGCCCGTCGCCGCGTCGTCGCCGTTGTCGCCGTTGCCCCGGGCCATGTGGCTCAGCTCGGTGACCAGGTCGGCGAGCTCCTCGACCTGGCCCAGCACGGCCTGCGCCACCCGGCGCCGCTGTTCGGGCGGCAGCGGGCGGCCGCTGTCGTCGAGCCGCATCAGCCACTCGACGTTGGTGCGCAGGCTCGTCACCGGGGTCCGCAGCTCGTGTCCGGCATCGACGACCAGCTGCTGCTGACGCCGCCGGGAGCCGGCCAGCCGGGTCATCATGGCGCGGAAGGCGGTGCTCAGCCTGGCCACCTCGTCGCGGGAGCCCTCGGCGCTGTCGACATCGAGCGGTACGTCGAGGTCGTCGGTGGCGGCGACGTACTCGGCGGCCGTGGTCAGCCGCTCGATCGGGCCCACCAGATAGCGGGCCAGCAGCATGCCGGCGAACGCCGCGAACAGCACCCCGAGCAGGCTGGCCAGGCCGAGCAGCCCGGCCAGGCTGCGCAGGGTCGCGTCGACCTCCTCCAACGAGCGCACCGACTGGGCCGCGAGCCCCGGCTCCACCGCCTTGGTCAGCACCCTGACCCGGGTGCCCTGGTCGGTGGACGTGTCACGGACGACCTCGCCGCGACCGGACTCGGCGACCGCCCGCTCCTCGGCGTTGGGCTCGACCAGCCGTTCCTTCTTCCCGAGCAGGCAGATCGATCCGTCACCCCTGAGCAGCTGCACCTGCGGCACCGGCGCGTCCTCCGCCTCCAGCTCCGGCGGCAGCGCCGGCGGGTCCTCGCACATCCGCTCGGTCAGGCCCTCGCTGAGTGCCGTGACCCGGGTGCCGTTCGCGTCGATCGAGCCCCGGATGAGCAGCCGGTCGCCGAGCGAGCTGTCGATCTGTCGCAGCAGGGTCGCTCGGGTGGCGGTCCACGCGAACACGCTCGCCATCACGATCGCCAGAGCCACCACCACCGCCGACAGCAGCGCGATCCGAGCCCGGATCGGCCACTGCCTCACGACGGCTCCTTCAGGACGTAGCCGACACCGCGGACGTTGTGGATCAGGCGGGGCCCGCCGCCGGCCTCGGTCTTGCGGCGCAGGCAGCCGACGAAGACGTCGAGCGTGTTGGAGCCGGAGTCGAAGTCCAGCCCCCAGACCTCGCGAAGGATGGTGTCGCGGGAGAGCACGCGGCGCGGGTTCTGGAGGAAGAGCTCGAGCAGGTCGTACTCGGTGCGGGTCAGGTCCACGCGGCGCTCGTCCACGGTGACCTCGCGCAGGGCGGGCTCGGCGACGATCCCGGCGAAGCGGAGCAGCCTGTCCCCGGCGCCGCCCCTACGGCGCAGCAGCGCACGCATCCTGGCCAGCAGCTCCTCGAGGGCGAACGGCTTGACCAGGTAGTCGTCGGCACCGGCGTCGAGACCGGTCACCCGCTCCTCGGTGCCGTCACGGGCCGTGAGCAGGAGGATCGGTACGTCGAGGTGCCGCGAGCGCACCCGCCGGCACACCTCCAGCCCGTCGATGTGGGGCAGCCCGATGTCGAGGATCACCAGGTCGGGTACGTCCTCGGAGAGCCGTCCGAGCGCTTCGCCCCCGTCGGCGGCGGTGGTCACGGCGTACCCCTCGAAGGCGAGGCCGCCCTTCAGGCTCGTACGCACGTCCGGCTCGTCGTCGACGAGCAGCACCCGGACAGGTTCGGCTGAGGTCGTGGTCACGCGATTCAGGATCCCTCGGGATCCTGAGAGGAGATGAAAGCCCCGGCTCGGCAGAGCCTGGTCGGGGCCGGGTCAGAGCGGCTTCGCGAGCTCGGCGAACTCGAGGTCGTCACGCAGCGGGCGACCGAAACGCTCGTCGCCGTAGGGGAACGGCTCGAAGCGTCCCGTACGCCCGAACCCGCGCCGCTCGTAGAACGCGATCAGGTCCTCGCGCTGGCGGATCACTGTCATCCTGATCTCCGCCGCGCCCCACTCGCGCGCGATCCGCTCGGCCTCGGCCATGACGGCCTTGCCGACGCCGCCTCCCTGCAGCTGCGGCGAGACGGAGAACATGCCGAAGTAGACGTACGCCTCTCGCTTCTGCAGCTGGCAGCAGGCGACGATCTCGCCGGCGCGTTCGGCGACGAGGAGGCGAGACCCCGCAGCGGTGATCACCTCACGTACGCCGTCGGGGTCGGTGCGTTGGCCGGCGAGCAGATCCGCCTCGGTGGTCCAGCCGGCACGGGAGGCATCGCCGCGGTAGGCCGACTCGATCAGCCCGACCAGGGCTTCGACGTCGGCGAAGTTGGCGTCACGGAAGGTCAGCTCGGGCACGAGCCCCAAAATACGACAGAGCGACAATCAGGCGGGCAGGTCGGGCAGCGCCGCCCGCAGCAGCCAGGCGTCGAAGAGCGGGGTGAGGTCGCGGCCACAGACCTCGGCCGCGAGGGCCTCGAAGTCGGCGGTGGTGACCGATCCCCCGCTGTGCCGGGCCACCCAGGTGCGCAGGATCGTGAAGAAGGCCTCGTCGCCGACGGTGCGTCGCAGGGCGTGCAGGGTGAGCGCGCCGCGCTTGTAGACGCGGTCGTCGAACATGTCCGCGGGACCGGGGTCGGCGAGGACCAGGTCCTGCGCCAGCGCCGACAGCCGGCGGTGGTGATGGCGCGCGTGCTCGCCGCACGAACGGCCGCCGGAGGCGTCGGACCACAGCCACTCGCTGTAGCAGGCGAAACCCTCGTGCAGCCAGATGTCACGCCACTCGCGCAACGTCACCGCGTTGCCGAACCACTGGTGGGCGAGCTCGTGGGCCACGAGGCGTACCTCCGACCACTCGCCGGTGAGGTGGTTGCGCCCGAAGGTCGACAGCGACTGCGACTCGAGCGGGATCTCGAGCTCGTCGTCGGTGACCACGACGGAGTAGGAGGCGAACGGGTAGGGCCCGAAGACCGAGGTGAAGTAGGCCATCATCTCCCGCTGGCGCCCGAAGGAGGCCTCGAACCCGGCGGTGGCGTCGACCGGGTACGCAGCCCGGATCGGCACCCGGCCGCCCGGCCCTTCGGCCGGCGCGATGTCGACGACCCGGTAGCGCCCGATCTGCACCGTGGCCAGATAGGTCGCCATCGGTTCGGCCTGCCAGTAGCGCCAGGTCTCCCCGCTGCCGCGGCGTACGCGGGAGGTCAGCTCGCCGTTGGAGACGACCGCATAGCCCGGCGCCGTGGTCACGCTGATCGCGTAGCGGGCCTTGTCGGAGGGGCGGTCGTTGCACGGGAACCAGGTCGGCGCACCATGCGGCTGACCTGCGACGATGACACCGTCGTCGAGCTCCTCCCAGCCGGCGTCGCCGTGGTGCGAGAGCACCACCGGACGGGGCTTGCCGGAGTATCTGACCGTGACCACGAACTCCTCGCCGGCAGCGATCCGTGAGCGGAGGTTCAGTACCAGGCGGTGGTCGTGGTGGGACCACTTCGCCGGCGGGCGGCCGTCGATCGCGACCTTCTGCACCCGCAGGTGGGAGAGGTTGAGGACGACGCGGCTGAGGTCGTCGACGGCGACGGCACGGATCGTCGCCGTGCCTGCGAGCCGGTTGCCGACCAGATCGTAGGTGAGCTCGAGGTCGTAGTGGGTCGCGCTCCAGGACAGGTCCCCGTGACCTGAGAGGTAGGGGTCTGCTGTGGGGAGCTTCGGCACGGCGGTCATGTTAGAGGCATCCGCTCAGCCGGCCTGGTCCCAGGGACCGATCGGGTTGCCGATCCACAGGGTCTTGTCCGGGAGGCTCTCCCCGCGCATGACCAGCGAGACCGGGCCGACCACCGCGTGCCGGCCGATGGCGGCGGCGGGCAGGATCACCGAGTTGGGCCCGAGCGTGGCGCCGCGCCGGAGGACGACCTCGTCGAGGGCCAGGACGCGGTCATGGAAGAGGTGGGTCTGCACGACCGTGCCGGCGTTGACCGTGGCGCCGTCGCCGACCTCGACGAGGTCGGTCTCGGGGAGCCAATGGGTCTCGATCCACACGCCGCGGCCGATCTTCGCGCCGAGCGCTCGAAACCAGAGGTTGAGCACCGGGGTCCCGGACACGGCGCCGGTGAACCAGGGCGCGGCGAGCACCTCGACGAAGGTGTCGGCCAGCTCGTTGGACCACACGAACCAGCTCCACAGCGGGTGCGACCCTGCCCGGATCCGGCCGACGAGCAGCCACTTCGCCGCCACCGTGATGCCGGCGGCGACCGCTCCGGCTGCGGCGAGCACCGGTCCTGCGACCAGGATCGCGACGAGGAGATCCGTCGCCTCCCAGATCCTGACGAGCACATAGGCCACCCCGGCGTAGAGCAGCACCGCGAGCGTCTGCGGCACCAGCCGGGCCAGCTCGACGAGCGCCCGCGCGATCTCGAGGCGTCCCGGCGGGTCATAGGTACGTCCCGAGTCGGCCTCCCCGGCCGCCCGGCGCAGCGGCGCCGGCGGCGAGCCGAGCCAGCTCTCGCCCTTCTGCGCGCGCTTGCGGCGCGGGGCGGCGCTGAGCACGGCGACCAGGGACGCCTTCGGCACCTTGCGGCCGGGTGCGGCCATGCCGGAGTTGCCGACGAAGGCCCGTTTGCCGATCTTCACCCGCTCGACCCGCAGCCAGCCGCCGCCGAGCTCGTAGCCGCCGATCAGGGTGTCGTCGGCCAGGAAGCTCTGGTCGTTGACCTGTGTCAGCCCGGGGATCATCAGCACCGTCGAGGCCTCGACGTGCTTGCCGATCTTCGCGCCCAGCGCCCGCAGCCACAGTGGCGTCAGCGTCGAGGAGTAGAGCGGGAAGAGCCAGGTGCGGGCCTCGTCGAGCACCTGCATCGTCGACCAGACCGCGACACCGGCCAGGCTGCGTACGGGATGTACGCCGGGGGCGATCGCCAGACCGGCGAGCCGCACCACCGCCCAGATCAGTGTCGCCAGGGTGGCGAAGCCGGCCACGACCGCGACCGGACTCCAGGCCAGCAGCGCCCCGATGTCGGTGTAGGAGGTGGGCACGCCGGCGAGAGCGACGCCGACGAGCACCCCGACGCCGATGGCGACCGCGGGAAGCAGGGCGAGGACGCCGGCCGCGATGCCGTAGAGGAGCATCCAGACCTGGGCGCGAGCCTGGGGCGGCTGCCACGGCCCGCGGGCCTCCCGCGCGGCACGAGCCGCCGGCGAACCAGACCAGAACTCGCCCACCGGTACCACGCCGAAGACCGCCGACCCCGGTCCGACCTCGGCGTCGTCGCCGACCCGGGAGCCGGGCAGCAGCGTCGACCGGGCCCCGACCCTGGCCCGTTCGCCCACCTCGACAGCACCGAGATGGAGCACGTCGCCCTCGATCCAGTGACCCGAGAGGTCGACCTCCTGCTCGATCGAGCAGCCCTTGCCGAGGGTGAGCATGCCGGTGACCGGCGGGAGGCTGTGCAGGTCGACGTTCTTGCCCATCCGCACGCCGAGCAGCCGGGCGTACCAGAGCATCCAGGGTGCCCCGGCGAGACCGTGGGCGCCGAGCTCGTCGACGGCGTGCGTCGCCAGCCAGAGCCGGAGATGGACCTTGCCGCCGCGGGGGTGCTCCCCCGGACGTACGCCGCGCAGGATGAGCCGCGCCGCGCCCGCGGCGAGCAGCATCCGGCCGGGCGGGGTCAGGAAGGTGAGGACGGCCGGCACGAGGATCCACCAGCTGAGCGAGGGCAGCCAGGGCGCCCACGGGTGGGCGAGCGTCGTCCCGAGCGCGATCCAGGTCAGCCAGCGCGGTGCCGCGAGGCAGCGCAGCAGGATGGTGGCGACCACCTGAGCGACCTGGGTCTTGAGGCGTACGGCCGGCACCTCGTGCTCGGAGAGCGCGGCAGAGCTGCCCATCTCGTCGATGTAGGTGGCCAGCGCCCCGAGCTTCGGCTGGTCGTAGATGTCGCCGAGCGCGACCTCGGGGAAGCGCTCGCGGATCAGGCTGACCATCTGGGCCGCGGTCAGGCTGCCGCCGCCGAGGTCGAAGAAGTCCGCCGCCGGCCCGGTGACCTCGGCGCCCAGGACGTCGTTCCACAGCCCGGCCAGCCAGGCCTCGGTGTCGCTGAGCCCCTCACCCGAACCTGCGGCGGAGGCGAGCGGCCAGGGCAGCGCGTCGCGGTCGACCTTCCCGCTCGTACGCGTCGGGAGGCTGTCGACCACGGCCAGCCGTGGAACCAGGGCCGCCGGCATGTCGGCCCGGAGCCGGGCGACGGAGGTGGCCTGGTCGAAGGTGTCGTCGACGGTGACATAGCCGACCAGCAGGCTGTTGCCCGCGGCACTCCTCCGCACGGCGGCGGCCGCCCCGACGACTCCGGGAAGCTGGAGCAGTGCGCTGTCGATCTCGCCGAGCTCGATGCGCCGGCCGCCGAGCTTGATCTGGTCGTCGGCGCGCCCGCCGAAGAGCAGCCCGGCGGGGTCGTTGACGACCAGGTCACCGGACCGGTAGGCGCGCTCCCAGCCGAGGGAGGGCATCGGGGCGTACTTCTCGGCGTCCTTGGCCGCGTCGAGGTAGCGCGCCAGGCCGACGCCGCCGATGATCAGCTCGCCGGTCTCGCCCTCGGGGACCGGGAGGCCCGTGGCAGGGTCGACGACGGCGAGGTCCCAGCCGTCGAGCGGGAGGCCGATGCGTACTGGTCCCTCCGCGGTCAGCCGGGCACCGCAGGCCACCACCGTCGCCTCGGTCGGGCCGTAGGTGTTCCACACCTCCCGCTCGGGCGTGACCAGTCGGGCCGCGAGCTCGGGCGGGATCGCCTCGCCGCCGGTGATCAGCAGCCGCACCCGGTCGAGCGAGGACGGCGGCCACAGCGCGACCAGCGTGGGCACCGTCGAGACGATGGTGATCTGGTTGGCGACCAGCCACGGACCGACGTCGACCCCGGAGCGCACCAGCGCCCGTGGGGCCGGGACCAAGCAGGCCCCGTAGCGCCACGCCAGCCAGATCTCCTCGCAGCTCGCGTCGAAGGCCACCGAGAGACCCGCCATCACCCGGTCGCCGACCCCGATCGGGGCGTCCTGGAGGAAGAGGCGCGACTCGGCGTCGACGAACGCCGCCGCGTTGCGATGCGTCACCGCGACCCCCTTCGGGGTGCCGGTCGACCCGGAGGTGAAGATCACCCAGGCGTCGTCGTCGGTCGACGGCTCCTCCGGTTCACGCGCCTCTCTGGTCCCGACCGTGGTGACCCGCAGGTCGTTGGTCACCACCGCGGCGACCTGCGCCTCGCCGAAGACCAGCCGGGCCCGCTCCTCGGGGTCGTCGGCGTCGACCGGCACATAGGCAGCACCCGCACAGAGGATCCCGAGGATCGCGACGTACAGGTCGGTGGTGCCGCTCGCGATCCGCAGCCCGACCTTGTCCCCCGGCCCGATCCCGGCGGCGTTGAGCTCGGCGGCCAGCCCGTCGGCGGCCTCCTCGAGCTCGGCGTACGTCAGCAGCCCGTTGCCCGCGTCGACCGCCGGCTCGTCGGGCACCTGGGCCGCGGTGGCCCGGAAGATGGCCACGAGCGTCCGAGGCTCAGGCGCGAGGTCTCCTCGCAGCAGGGGATCGGTCACCCTGACATCATCGGTCACCCAAAGCGAACCGGGCGGGTTGTCCCGGCGTACGTCTTGGAAAGGTTTTCGCGAACCCGTAGACGAGAACACGTTCTAATTGCCACACTCGGTGATGTGACCCCGATCACTCTCCCCGACGTCCTCGAGGCGATGGCCGACGCCATCCCCGACCGCACCGCCGTGTTCACGATGGAACACGCCTACAGCTTCGCCGAGGTCGACGAGCGCGCGACCCGGCTGGCCAACCACCTCCTCGGGCAGGGCATCGAACCCGGCGACCACGTCGCCGTCCACTCCCGCAACCGGATCGAGTGGGTCGACGCCTTCTACGGGTGCATGAAGGCGCGGGCGGTGCCGATCAACATCAACCACAAGTACCTCCACGACGAGCTCGACCACCTCTACCGCAACTCCGACGCGGTCGCGGCGATCATCGGACCGGAGCACGTCGAGGCGGTCGCCGCGCTCGGCCTGGGCATCCCGACGCTGGTCCTGGGCGAGGAGTACGACGCCGCGGTCGCCGCCGCTTCCAAGGAGCGCCCCGACATCGAGCGCAGCGCCGACGACCGCTACGTCATCTACACCGGCGGCACCACCGGGATGCCGAAGGGCGTCGTGTGGCGCCAGGAGGACATCATCCGCGCCGCGATGAACGCGAGCCGGTTCGGAGCTCCCTTCGACACCGTCGAGCAGCTCGCCCAGGAGGCCGCGGCGCAGGAGTCGCCGATGGTGCTGCTGGCCTGCGGCCCGATGATGCACGGCGGCAGCCAGTGGATCATGGGCAACGGCCATGTCGCCGGCTGCACGGTCTCGCTCTACACCGAGCCGACCTGGTCGCCCGAGACGATCCTCGACCTGGTCCAGGCCGCCGGGGTCAACTCGCTCACCTTCCTGGGCGACGCCATGGGCCGCCCGGTCGCCGAGGCGATCCTGCGGGAGCCGGAGCGCTGGGACCTGAGCAGCCTGTTCGCCGTCTCCAACGGTGCCGCCCCGCTCTCCGCGGGGGTCCGCGCCCAGCTCCGGGAGGCGCTGCCGGGTCGCTACATCCTCGATTCCTACGGCGCCTCGGAGTCCGGGGCGGCCGGCATGCAGGTCGACGACGGCAATGAGGGCGTCCAGGCCGCGCCGAAGTTCCAGGTCGGGATGGACGTACAGGTCTTCGACACCGACATGAGGCCGTGCGCGCCGGGTGAGACCGGGATGCTCGCGCGCACCGGGTCGATCCCGCTGGGCTACTACAACGACCCGGTGAAGACCGCGGCGACGTTCAAGGAGGTCGACGGGCAGCGCTGGTCGATCCCGGGCGACTTCGCGCGGCGCGAGGAGGACGGCTCGATCACCGTCCTCGGCCGCGGGTCGGGCTGCATCAACACCGGCGGCGAGAAGGTCTTCCCCGAGGAGGTCGAGTCGGTCCTGCTGCGTCATGCCGACGTCTTCGACACCGCGGTCGTCGGCACCCCACACGAGCGCTGGGGCCAGCAGGTCACCGCTCTCGTGCAGCTCCGCGACGGCGCCGCGACCTCGACCGATGCGCTTCGCGAGCACTGCCGCAGCCTCATCTCCGCCTACAAGGTGCCCAAGGACATCCTGCTCGTGGAGCGAGTCCCCCGCACGCCCGTGAGCAAGGTGGACTATCGTGCCAGCGCTACGGTCGCTGCGGAGCTGCTCGAGGCGCGTACGTGACGGCCGGCTGATCGGACGTACGGTTCGGTGCCGTACGGCCCTACCCCTGGCTCTATCAATTGGAAGGCACGTACGTCGCTGTGTCCGCCGTGATCCCCCTCACACTGCCCGACATCCTGGAAGCGATGGCCGACGCGATCCCCGATCGCACGGCCGTCGTCACCTCCGACCGCACCTACTCGTACGCCGAGATCGACGAGCGTGCCACGCGCCTGGCCAATCACCTGTTGAGCGTCGGCCTCGAGCCGGGTGCCCAGGTCGCCGTCCACGCGACCAACCGGATCGAGTGGGTCGACGCCCTCTACGGGTGCCTCAAGGCCCGCACCATCCCGGTCAACATCAACCACGCCTACCGGCGCGACGAGCTCGCCAGGACGTACGCCGCCACCGACTGTGTCGCAGCCATCGTCTCCCCCGAGTTCACCGACGACCTCGACGAGCTCGACCTGAGGCTCGACCACCGCGTCGTCCTGGGTCCCGACTACGACGCCAAGGTCGCCGCGGCGTCCAAGGAACGGCCGACGGTCGGACGTACGCCCGGCGACTGGCACATCATCTTCACCACCGGCACCACGGGCACCCCGAAGGGTGCGGTCTGGCGCCAGGAGGACCTGATCTGGGCCGCGCTGAACACGGTCCGCCGCAACGCACCGATCCCGTCGGTCGAGGGCCTCGCCGCGGAGGCGGCCGCTCGCGACTCGGGTGTCGTCCTGCTCGCCGGCGGTCCGCTGCTGCACGGACAGAGCCAGCTGCTGCTCCTGCGGGCGCTGGTCTCAGGCGGCACCGCGGTGCTCGACACCTCGCCCACCTTCTCCGCCGAGGCCTTCCTCGACCTCGCCGAGCAGGCCGGCGCGACCGCGATCACGCTGCTGGGCGACGCCCAGGCGCGGCCCGTGGCCAACGCCCGGCTGACCGGCAAGAAGCGCTGGCCGCTGCGCTCGCTCGCCGGGGTCTCCAACACTGCGGCGCCGCTCTCCGACGGCGTCCTCGGCACCCTGCGCAACGCCTTCGCCCGCCGGGTCATCGTCGACTCCTACGGCACCCTCGAGACCGGCGTCACCGGCTCCCGCGCCGACGACGGATCCCCGCTCGTGCCCGGCGAGGCGCGGTTCATGGTGGGCCCGGAGGTGGAGGTGTTCAACCCCGACCTCACCCCGGCGGCTCCCGGCGTCGAGGGCCTGCTGGCCCGCTCCGGCCCGTCGGCTCTCGGCTACTACAAGGACAACGCCCGCTCGGCCACCGCGATCAAGCTGATCGACAACCGCCGCTGGACTTTCCCCGGCGATCTCGCCCGCCGCGAGCAGGACGGCTCGATCACCCTGCTCGGCAGGGCTGCCACGCTCGTACGCACCGGTGACCTCGAGATCCACCCCGAGACCATCGAGGGCGTGCTCCTGGCCCACGAGGACGTCGTCGACGCCGCCGTCTTCGGCATGCCCCACCCGCGCTGGGGCCAGCAGGTCGCGGCGCTGGTGCAGCTGACCCCCTCGACCGAGACGACCGCCGCCGACCTGCGCAAGCACGCCCGCGACCGGCTCGGGGAGTCGCACGAGCCCAAGCTCGTCCTGCTGGTCGAGTCGGTGCCGCGTACGCCTGCGGGGACCGTCGACTACCGCGCCGCCACCGGCCTCACCGCCGACATGCTCAGTACCGGCGGCAAGAGCCCGGACGACGTGGCAGCCGAAAAGTAGCCGAGTCGGCGCAACTGCCCCGCCGCCGGACGCCGAGTCGGCGCGAATGTCCCAGCTGCTTGGGACATTCGCGCCGACTCGGGATCGTTTTGCGGGGCAGACGCGCCGAGTCGGCGCGTTACGACGAGCCGACTCGACCGGTGTTCGTGTCAGGATCCGGCGGCTCGGTCGCCTCGGGCGGGAGCTCGGGCAGGTGGTGTCCGAACGGGACCTGCTGGATCTGCCCGAGGGCGGCGAGGACGGAGGGCAGCATCGCCTTGGCGGTGCGCTTGTAGCCCATCGCACTGGGATGGAAGTGGTCGATCGCGAACATCTCGTCGGGGTTGGTGATGAAGAACGGGCCCACGACATCCGAGAGCGAGACCACGTGGGCGCCCTTGGCCAGCGCGGTCTCCCGCTGGCCCTCAGCCAGCTGCTTGGCGATCCTGCGCCCGAGCGAGCGCAGCGGCTGAGGCAGGGGGCGTACCGCACCCACGTCCGGGCAGGTTCCGACCACGACCTCGGCGCCACGCTCGCGCAGGGCGTCGATGACCTCCCCCAGCACCCGGGTGGAGTCCTTCTGCGGCACCCGGTGGGTGACGTCGTTGCCACCGACGATGACCACCGCCACGTCAGGCCGGTAACCCTCCGGCAGCGACTCGAGCTGCGCGGGGACCATCGACGTCTCGGCGCCGACCACGGCCGCCGTACGTAGCCGCACCGGCCTCAGCAGAGCCTTGGCCGTGCCCTTGGCCAGCCGGGCCCCGAGGGTGCCGCCCCTGGTCTCCGCGCCCAGCCCGGCGGCGATCGAGTCGCCGAGGATGAGGAGCTCGACCGGCGTACCTCCGTAGGTCTTCTTGTAGACCTTGTCGGCGTCGATCGCCTCCTCGCCGAGCGGCTTGCCGATCACGTCGCGCGCGTGCGCCGCCTGTCTTTTCAGCAACGTCACGAACCCGGCACCGGCCGCCGCACCCACCACACCGACTGCGCCGGCGACTCCAGCGGTGGCGGCGACCATGCCGAGCCACCTGGCCTCTTCACTCGTCTTCGCGCTGCTCACATTCCTTATCTGTAGCGCACGAGTGTGAACGCAAGGTTCCTTGACGAAGGTCCTACGCCTGGGAGAGCCCGGCTTCCTCGAAGGCGTCGTAGTTGGGGGCGATGGTGGCGCGGGGGCCGACGATGCCGCTGACCGCGTCGAGCGTCTTGAGACCGTGGCCGGTGTTGATGATCACCGTCTCCAGGCTCGGGTCGAGGAGACCGTTGTCGACGAGCTTCTTGGTGACCGCGAGCGTGGTGCCGCCGGCGGTCTCGGTGAAGATGCCCTCGGTGCGGGCCAGGAGCACGATCGCGGCGCGGATCTCGTCGTCGGTGACCTCCTCGACAGCACCGCCGGAGGAGCGGGTGGCGTCGAGGACGTAGATGCCGTCGGCCGGGTTGCCGATGGCGAGCGACTTGGCGATCGTGTCCGGCTTGACCGGGCGGATGGCGTCGACGCCTGCCTTGAACGCGGTCGCGACCGGGTTGCAGCCGGTGGCCTGGGCGCCGAAGATCCGGTAGGGCTTCTCCTCGACCAGACCGAGCTTGATCAGCTCCTTGAAGGCCTTGTCGACCTTGGTCAGCTGGGATCCGGAGGCCACCGGGATGACGATCTGGTCAGGCAGGCGCCAGCCGAGCTGCTCGGCGATCTCGAAGCCGAGCGTCTTGGAGCCCTCGGCGTAGAAGGGACGTACGTTGACGTTCACGAACGCCCAGCCGTCCTCCTCCGCGGCGATCTCCTGCGCGAGCTTGTTGACGTCGTCGTAGTTGCCGTCGACGGCGATCAGGTTGTCGGTGAAGACGGCGGAGTTGACCTGCTTGGGCTGCTCGAGGTTGCTGGGGATGAAGACGGCGGTGGGGATCCCGGCGCGGGCGCCGGCGGCGGCCACGGCGTTCGCCAGGTTGCCGGTCGAGGGGCAGGCGAAGACCTTGGCGTCGAGCTCGCGGGCGGCGCTCAGAGCACAGGCGACCACGCGGTCCTTGAAGGAGTTGGTCGGGTTGGTCGAGTCGTCCTTCACCCAGATCTTCTCGATGCCGAGCTCACGCGCGAGGTTCTTCGCGTCCAGCAGCCGGGTGAAGCCGGGCTCGGTGTTGGGGCTCTGCTCGATGTCGTCGGGCACCGGCAGCAGGGCCTTGTAGCGCCAGATGTTGCGGGGTCCGGCCTCGATCTCCTCGCGGGTCACGGCCGGGAAGTCATAGGCCACCTCCAGTGGCCCGAAACACTCCGGACAGGCGTAATGCGGTCCGAGCTCGATCTGGTGCACACACTCCCGGCACGACAGCGCCGAGGCGTTGCCGAAAGCGCCCTCGCGCAGGCCCTTCGTCTCCGTGGTCGCAGCGCTCATGAGAAACCTCCTCCTCATCTTCCCCGATCACGTCTCTCGCGCCGGGCCGGAATTAGCACCTGCTCCACGCCCTACCCGATGGCCGGGAGGAGGCTCGTGGTCGGTTGCCGGGACTTCACTGGGCCGTTCCCTCAGTCCCTCTCGATGAGCGATACCGATCGTACGGCAGGCAACTTGCCTGAAACACACCCGGGTTCCACTCCGCGGACCAACTGTCCATCATTTGGACACCGACGGGTCCTCGGTCAGCGGGCGCGGAGGCGGCGCAGCATCCGAGCGTCGTCGAAACCGACCGCTCGCGCGGCCGACTCCATCGTGGTGCCCACGGCCAGCAGATGGTCGGCCCGTTCGCGACGGAGAGCCTGCTGGTAGCGGAGCGGAGTCAGACCGGTCGCCGCGACGAAGGCGCGGGTCAAGGTGCGTTCGCTCACCCCCGCACCGTCCGCCAGAGCGGAGAGCGGCAGCGGCTCGGCGAACCGGGCGTCGATGACGTCCTGCACATGGTGGACGGTGTCGTCGAGATGGTTCCGGTGGCGCAGCAGGACGCTCTCCTGCGGCTGGTCCCCGTTGCGCCGCGCGTAGACGACCATGTCGCGGGCCACGCGGGCCGCCAGCGCCGGTCCGTGGCGTACCGCGAGCAGGTGCAGGCTCAGATCGATGCCGCTGGCGATGCCCGCTGACGTCACGATCCGGTCATCGCTGGTGAAGAGCACGTCGCGCACCACCCGGGCCTTCGGGTAGCGCCGTGACAGCGCGTCCTGGAGATCGTGATGAGTGGTGCAGCGACGTCCGTCGAGGAGGCCCGCCTGCCCGAGGGCGTCGGCGCCGGCACAGACGCTGGCCACCTCGCCCCCGGTCGCATGATGGGCACGCAGCCGCTCGGCGGCCTCACGGCTGAGCCGGGGTCCGGCGACGAGGTCGTACGCCGCCCGCCAGCCCGGCACGACGAGCAGGTCACCGGAGTCGAGATCGGGCCATTCCGCGGTGGCCGTCAGCGGCAGACCCTGTGCGGACAGCACCTCCCCCGGCTCGGCGCCCGCGACGTACGCGAGGTCGTAGGGGTGTCCGAGGCTGCCCGCGGTGTGGAACGCCTGTGCCGGCCCGGCGAGGTCGAGCAGATGTACGCCGGGCAGCAGCACGAACACGACCGCGGTCATACCGCAGATGCTGCCACAGCCTCCAGATCGTCGATGGTCGCGATCTCGGCGAACCGGCCGCTGAGCACGAGCTTCGTACGCTCCACGACCTCCTCGGCCGAGAGGCCGCCCAGCGGCTCGGTGGTGACGGCGTCGGCGACATAGGTGACCCGGTAGCCGAGGTCGGAGCCGACCCGCGCGGTGGTCTCGACGCACTGCTCGGCGCGGATCCCGCACACCACGAGCTCGGTGATCCCGCGCTCGGTCAGCACCTGCTGCAGGTTGGTCGTGGTGAAGGCGTTGTGGGCGGTCTTGCGCAGCTCGACATCGCCCGGCTCGGGGCCGCTGAGCCCGTCGAGGTAGCGAACGTGGCCCGACTCCGGGTCGAAGACGCCGCCACTGCCGGGCTCGGTGTGGAGCACCCAGACCACCAGGTCGCCCGCGGCCCGCGCGAGACTCACCAGCCGGTCGGCGCGGTCGGCGATGTCGGGGTGAAGAGTCTGCTGCCATACCTCCCGCTGGCGGAAGGACTCCTGGATGTCGATGACGAGAAGCGCTCGGTTGCTCATGCCCCCAGTGTGCGAGCTGCCCGCTCGACGCACGAGGCATCAAGCGGGCAGCATCCGGAACGATCCGGTCAGGCAGCAGCAACCGTGCTCTGGGTGGTGGCCTCTCCCTCGGCAGGCGCGAGGGCGCCGCGTACGACATCCCTGACATCGCTCACCAGGTTGATCTTCAGAGCCTGCTTCACCTCGTCGGGCACCTCGTCCAGGTCGGGCTCGTTGCGTTGCGGCACGAAGACCTCGGTCAGGCCGGCTCGCTGGGCGGCGAGCAGCTTCTGCTTGAGGCCACCGATGGGCAGCACCCGGCCGGAGAGCGAGACCTCACCGGTCATGCCGACCTCGCTGCGCACCGGGCGACCGGTGGCGAGAGAGGTGAGGGCGGTGACCATCGTGATGCCAGCGCTCGGGCCGTCCTTGGGGACCGCACCCGCGGGCACGTGGACGTGGAGCGAGCGGTCGAGCACGGCCGGGTCGACGCCCAGCTCGGCGGCGTGCGAGCGGACGAAGGAGAGCGCGATCTGCGCGGACTCCTTCATCACCTCGCCGAGCTGACCGGTGATGTTGAGGCCGGTCTGCCCCTCGGCCGAGGACGCCTCGATGAAGAGCACATCCCCACCGAGCCCGGTCACCGCCAGTCCGGTGGCGACCCCCGGGACAGAGGTACGCTCCGCCGACTCCGGCGTGAACCGCGGTCGTCCGACCAGGTCCTTGAGGTTGTCCAGGCCGATCTCGACGTGCTCCGCACCGGTGGCCAGCCGTGTCGCCACCTTGCGCAGCGCCTTGGCGATGAGCCGCTCGAGCTGGCGTACGCCCGCCTCGCGGGTGTAGTTCGCGGCCAGCTCACGCAGGGCGTCGTCGCTGACCGCGGCCTCCTCGGAGGTCACCGCGGCTCGCTCGAGCTGCCGGGGCAGCAGGAAGTCACGGGCGATGGCGACCTTGTCGTCCTCGGTGTAGCCGTCGATCGTGACCAGCTCCATCCGGTCCAGCAGCGCCGACGGGATCTGCTCGACCACGTTGGCGGTGGCGATGAACAGGACGTCGGAGAGGTCCAGGTCCAGCTCGAGGTAGTGGTCGCGGAAGGTGTGGTTCTGCGCCGGGTCGAGCACCTCCAGCAGCGCGGCGGCAGGGTCACCCCGATAGTCCGAGCCGACCTTGTCGACCTCGTCCAGGAGCACGACCGGGTTCATCGAGCCGGCCTCCTTGATGGCCCGCACGATCCGGCCGGGCAGAGCCCCGACATAGGTGCGCCGGTGACCACGGATCTCGGCCTCGTCGCGGACACCGCCCAGCGCGACCCGGACGAACTTCCGTCCGAGCGAACGCGCGACCGACTCACCCAGCGACGTCTTACCGACCCCTGGCGGGCCGGCGAGCAGCACCACGGCACCGGAGCCACGGCCACCGATGACCTGCAGGCCCCGCTCGGCACGCCGGGTCCGCACCGCCAGGTACTCCACGATCCGGTCCTTGACCTCCTCGAGGCCGTGGTGGTCGGCGTCGAGAACCTCACGAGCCGCGACCACGTCGGTCGAGTCCTCGGTCCGGACCGACCACGGCAGCTCCAGCACCGTGTCCAGCCAGGTGCGGATCCAGGCGGTCTCGGGGTTCTGCTCGGAACCACGCTCGAGCTTGTCGACCTCGCGCAGCGCGGCCTCGCGTACGGCCTCGGGGAGGTCGGCGGCCTCGACGCGGGCCCGGTAGTCATCGGAGCCCTCGGGCTCGCCCTCGCCGAGCTCCTTGCGGATCGCGGCGAGCTGCTGGCGCAGCAGGAACTCCCGCTGCGTCTTCTCCATGCCCTCGCGTACGTCCTCAGCGATCTTGTCGCTGACCTCGGACTCCGCGATGTAGTCCTTCGCCCAGGCGATCACCTTCTCGAGCCGCTCCTCGACCGACGGCGTCTCCAGCAGCTCACGCTTCGCCTCGTCGTCGAGGTAGGGCGCGTAGCCGGCGGTGTCGGCGATCTCGGACGGCTCGGTGAGCCGGTTGACCTGGTCGATGACCGGCCACGCCTCTCGACGCTGGAGCACCGCGACGACCAGCCGCTTGTACTCCTCGGCCAGCTCCTTCGCGTGCTCCGTGGTCGTCTCGGTCGCGGTCTCGACCTCGACCCACAGCGCAGCACCGGGGCCGGTCACGCCGGAGCCGATCTTCGCGCGGCCGACGGCCCTCAGCACCGCCGCGGGCTCACCGCCCCGGAACCGGCCGACGCGCTCGATCGTGGCCACAGCGCCGTACGTCGCATACCGGTCCCCCAGCCGCGGCGCGACCAGCAGCCGGCTCTCCGAGCCGGCCCGGGCGGCGTCGATCGCAGCCTGCGCGGCCTCGTCGAGCTCGATGGGCACGACCATCCCCGGCAGGACCACGGCATCCGAGACGAACAGCACAGGAAGCTTGTCCATTTGCGGACCCTCCTAGAAGAGTTGAGTGATACTGGCTCAACTTCTGGGAGCAACCGGATGTTCCCTCCGGTTATCGTGTTCGCTGTCAGCGGACGGCGTCGGCCGTCAGCCGCTCCAGCAGCCCCAGTACGCCTTCCGGCCCCTGCACCTCGAGATCGGCGAGATCCGCGAGGGGACCCCGGTCGGGCCCGGCGTGGGAGTAGACGAGCAGCGTCGCCGACCCGGTGGTCTTTCCCCAGGCCCTGACCGCCTCGAACGCCTCGATGTCACCCAGGTCGTCACCGCCGAACAGGATCGCGCCGGGCGAGACCTCCGAGATCAGCGTGTCGATCGCGTGACCCTTGTGCATGCCGGGCGCACGCACCTCGATGACCTGCTTGCCGGGCTCGATCACGAGCCCGTGCTCGCCGGCCAGCTCGGTCAGCGGCGGAAGCAGACGCGCGGCGAGGCCGTCGGGATCGGGGAACCGGCGGGTGTGCACCCCGACGGCGAGACCCTTCTCCTCGATGTAGGCGTCCTGAGCCCCGTGAGCCGCGAGCACCTCCGGCAGCGCCGCCTCGAAGGCGGCCAGCCCGTCGGGCGGCGGCGGGCCGACGACGACCCGGTCGGCACCGCTCCAGCGCTCGTTGCCGTACTGCCCGAAGACGTACAGCTCCTTGCCCTCCTCCGCGAGCGCGTCGGCGATCGCGGCCAGCCCGCCGAGCTCGACGACCTGTCCGGCCGGTCGGCCGGTGACGATGGCCAGTGCCTTCACCTGGGACGCGAGCGCGATCAGGACCGCGGCCGCGTCCGGATGGATCCGAGCCGCAGCCGGATCCTCGACGATCGGAGAGAGCGTGCCGTCGAAGTCGAGACCGACGAGGGTCTCGGCGGCAGCAGCCGCGATCGCGGCGTACTTCTGCTCTCCTGCGGTGCCATCAGGCTGGAGTTCGGCCATGCCTCAACTGTGACACGGCAACCACCTCGGAGCCGACCGCGAGGTCGCCGCCGTGCGGTAGATCACACACCCTCGACAACGGCCGGAAAGGCTCAGAGAGCCCCGGTCAGAACCACCGTCAACCGGTCGCCCTTCATCGAGCCCTCGACCGACACATGGGTGCGTTTGATGCCGAGGTCGTCCGCGAGCTGTTGACCCTCGCGCTTCATCTCGCTCGGGTAGTAGACGGTGTTCTCCGGGATGGAGCCCATCCAGTTGTCCTCGCCGACGACGTTCCACCCGACCGTGGTCGCCTTGGCCGCGACCTCACCGGCCAGGCCGGCGATGTTGGTGTTGTTGTAGACCTCGACGCTGACCTTGGCACGGTCGACGGGCGAGGGCTCGGCCTTCGCCGGCTTCTTCTCCTCCGCCTTGGCCGCCTTCGGTGAGGCCGACGCCGAAGCCGAGGGGCTGCCGCCGGCCTGGGCGATCTCCTTGCCCTCGTCTCCGTCACCACCGGTGATCCAGAAGATGATCACCGCGGCGACCACGGCCACCACGCTCAGCGCGATGACGGGTGTGGGGAGCGCGACGCCACGCTCACCCTTCGAAGGACGTACGCAGCCGGTCATTCAGACCTCGAAACCGAGCCGTCTCGCCGAGCGCTGACGCTGCCGGGCCGCGCGGAGCCGCCGCAGGCGGCGTACCAGCAGAGGGTCGGCCTCGAGGGCCTCCGGCTTGTCGATGAGAGCGTTGAGCACCTGGTAGTAACGGGTGGCGGACATGTTGAACGCCTCGCGCACAGCGGCTTCCTTGGCTCCGGCGTACTTCCACCACTGACGCTCGAAGTCGAGGATCTGCTTGTCTCGCTCGCTGAGGCTCGAGGGGTCCTCGCCTGGGCCTGTGACCTGCACGTTGACAGCGCTCATTCCTCGTCCCCCGGTGTCGTCTGCATCTGACCACACCCTAACGCGCCGAACTACACCGCTGTGGTTCACCCTCCCGGCGTGTTACTCGACAGGTATTCACTTCAGGGGGCCGGAAGTCACGGGTGGAACGACTCGGCGCCGAACCTGGCGCCGTTCCATTACAGTCGGAGATGTGCAGGCTGACCTGGTAATCGTGGCCAATCGGCTCCCCGTGGATCGTGTGGAGATGCCGGACGGAACGAAGGCGTGGCGGCGCTCCCCAGGAGGTCTGGTCAGCGCCCTGGAGCCTGTCCTGCGGGCCAACGACGGTGTCTGGATCGGCTGGCCGGGCGGCACCGACGAGGACCTCGAGCCGTTCGAGGACGACGGGCTCCACCTGCTGCCGATGACGATGACCGCTCAGGACATCGAGGAGCACTACGAGGGCTTCTCCAACGGCACCCTGTGGCCGCTCTACCACGACGTCGTGGCCAAGCCGGAGTTCCACCGCGAGTGGTGGGACGGCTACCAGCGCGTCAATCGGAGGTTCGCCGAGAAGTGCGCGGAGGTCGCCGCGAAGGGCGCGACCGTCTGGGTGCAGGACTACCAGCTCCAGCTGGTCCCGCAGATGCTGCGCGAGCTCCGCCCCGACCTACGCATCGGCTTCTACCTGCACATCCCGTTCCCGCCGGCCGAGCTCTTCCAGCAGGTCCCCTGGCGCCGCCAGCTCCTCGAAGGCCTCCTCGGCGCCGACCTGGTCGGCTTCCAGCTGCCGCAGGCGGCCCAGAACTTCGTCCGCCTGGTGCGCCAGCGCGTCGGTCACAAGACCCATCGTGACCTGGTCTATCTCCCTGACGGCCGCACCGTGCACGCCGCCGCCTTCCCGATCTCGATCGACTTCGTGGGCTTCGACGAGATGGCCCACGACGAGGCCATCAATCAGCGCGCCAAGGAGATCCGCCAGCAGCTCGGCGACCCGAAGAAGATCCTGCTCGGCGTCGACCGGCTCGACTACACCAAGGGCATCTACGCCAGGCTGCGCGCCTACGGCGAGATGCTCCGCGACACCGAGCTCGACGTCGAGGACGCGATCTTCGTCCAGGTGGCGGTGCCCTCGCGCGAGCGCGTCGAGCAGTACCGCAAGCTGCGCGACGACATCGACCGCCTCGTCGGCCGGCTCAACGGCGATCTCGGCCGCATCGGCCGCCCCGCGATCTCCTACCTCCACACCTCGCTCCCCCGAGCGGAGATGGCCGCGCTCTACCGCGCCGCCGACATCATGGTCGTCACCCCCTACCGCGACGGCATGAACCTGGTCGCGAAGGAGTACGTCGCCTGCCGCTACGACAACGACGGCGCCCTCGTGCTCTCCGAGTTCGCCGGCGCGGCCGAGGAGCTGCGCCAGGCCTGGCTCGTGAACCCCTACGACATCAACGGGATGAAGGCCGCGCTGCTCGAGGCGTACAAGGCCGAGCCGAAGGAGCTCACCCGCCGGATGAAGGCGATGCGCAAGCAGGTCGCCTCCAAGGACGTACGTTATTGGGCCGACTCCTTCCTCGAGGAGCTCGCCGGGGTGCAGGGCAGCCACACCAAGAACGTCCTTCCGCCCAACGCCCACTAGGACCGGCCAGGTGGCTAGAGTCGTCGCGTGACCACCAACTCTGACCCGATCAGGTGGGGAATTCTCGGCACCGGCCGGATCGCCCACTCCCTCGCCACCGATCTGATGCTCGTCCCCGACGGCCGGCTCGCGGCCGTCGGCTCCCGGAGCAAGGAGTCCGCGGAGACGTTCGCGAAGGAGTACGCCGCCAACGGCCCGGTCCGCGCGCACGGCTCCTATGAGGAGCTCGCCGCCGACGAGGACGTCGACGTCGTCTATGTCGCCTCCCCCCACTCCCACCACCTCGAGCACGCCACCCTCATGCTCGAGGCCGGCAGGCACGTGCTGTGCGAGAAGGCGCTGACGCTCAACGCCGCCGACTCGCAGAAGATGGTCGACCTGGCGACCTCCAAGAAGCTCTTCCTCATGGAAGCCATGTGGATGGCGACCAACCCGATCATCCGGCGCCTCGTCACCGACGTGAAGTCGGGCCGCTTCGGGGTCCCCCGACACGTACACGCCGAGCTCGGCTTCGTCGCCGACCCCGAGCAGCACCAGCGCCTCCTCGACCCCGCGCTCGGCGCCAGCGCGCTGCTCGACATGGGCATCTACCCGCTCACCTTCGCCCACCTGCTCTTCGGCGAGGCCCGCGCGCTGACCGCTCAGGCCAACATCGGCACCGGGGCCGACGGCGGCACCTTCGACCTCGACCTGGTGATGACCGGGAAGTACGCCGGCAACGAGCTCTCCACCATGGTCTCCTCGGTCACCTCCTACTCCTCGCGCTCGGCGGCCATCGCCACCGACCAGGGGCGCATCGAGCTGACCGACTTCCACCACCCGTCCTCGGCGGTCTTCAAGCCCGCCAACGGCGACGAGCCCGTCGAGATCGTCGGCGACGAGCCCGTCATCGGCGCGGCGTACGGCAACGAGATCGCCGAGGTGCAGCGCTGCCTGCGCGAGGGTCTTCTGGAGTCCCCGCTGGTGCCCCACAGCCAGACGCTCAGCCTGATGCGCCAGATGGACATGATCCGCGAGTCCATCGGCGCCCGCTACGCGAGCGAGTCCTGACGAGAAGTCACCCCCTCAGGCCGAGACGTCAGCTGCGTCGGTCGAGTTGGCAGCTCGATGCCAACTCGACCGACGCGAGTGACGTCTCGGCCGACGTACCTGACGGCTCGGCTCTCAGGCGGTGTTCGGCTTCTCGTTGAACGTACGGTGCGGCTGCACGACGGCGAGGAGCTCGCGGGCGATCTCGGGGCCGAGGGCGCCCCAGTGGTCCTTGTAACCGTAGACACCGGCGAGGGTGCGTGACTCGTAGTCGCCGTTCATGACCTCGATGTCGTGGGGCGTGATCAGGCCGGGGTGGGCGACGCCGACGGCGGCGGAGACCTTCGTCAGCTCCCGGCGAAGGGTTCTCAGGTAGCTGGCGCAGCGGTCGCCCTTGTCCAGCGGGTCGAGGCCGCCGGAGAGCCACTTGCTCTGCGTCGCGACGCCGGTCGGACAGGTGTCGTCGTGGCACTTCTGAGCCTGGATGCAGCCGATCGACATCATCGCCTCGCGGCCGACGTTGACCATGTCGGCGCCGAGCGCGAAGGCGACGGCGGCGTTCTCCGGCAGACCGACCTTGGCCGAGCCGATGAAGGTGACCGAGTCGGTCAGGCCGAGCTCGGCGAAGGTGCCGTAGACCCGCGAGAAGCCGATCCGGTACGGCATCGCGACCGCGTCGGAGAAGATCAACGGCGCGGCGCCGGTGCCACCCTCGCCGCCGTCGACGGTGACGAAGTCGACGCCCCGCTCCCCCGACCGCATTCTGGCGGCGAGCTCCCGCCAGAACTCCATCTCACCGACCGCCGACTTGATGCCGACCGGCAGCCCGGTCTCGGCGGCGATCATCTCGACGAAGTCGAGCATCGAGTCGACGTCGTGGAAGGCGGAGTGACGAGACGGCGACACGCAGTCCTTGCCGACCTCGATGCCGCGGATCGCGGCGATCTCCGGGGTCACCTTGGCCGCCGGCAGCAGCCCACCGAGGCCGGGCTTGGCGCCCTGGGAGAGCTTGATCTCGATCGCCTTGACCGGCGCGGTGGCGACCCGCTCCTTGAGCCGATCGATCGAGAAGGTGCCGTCCGCGTTCCGGCACCCGAAGTACGCGGTGCCGATCTGCATGACCAGGTCAGCACCACCTTCGAGGTGGTAGGACGAGATGCCGCCCTCGCCGGTGTTGTGCATCGCGCCGGCCTTGAACGCACCCCGGTTGAGCGCCGTGATCGCCGGCCCGGACAGCGACCCGAACGACATCGCCGAGATGTTGACGACCGACTCCGGCCGGAACGCCTTCGCACGCCTGCGCGGACCTCCGAGCACCTTCGCCGACGGGAGCCTGGCGGCCCGGTCGTGGTCGTCGGGCAGGGAGTCGGCGAACGTACGGTGCTTGATGTGGATGTGGCCCTGGACGTGCTCGATGTCGTTGTCGGTGCCGAAGCCGAAGTAGTTGTTCTGCTCCTTGGCCGAGGCGTAGACCCAGCGCCGCTGGTCCCGGCTGAAGGGCCGCTCCTCGTCGTTGCCGGTCACGATGTACTGCCGCAGCTCCGGCCCGATCTTCTCCATCAGGTAACGCGCGTGCCCGATCACCGGGAAGTTCCGCAGGATCGCGTGCTTGCGCTGGGTCAGGTCGCGCGCGGCGACCACGCCGGCGGCAACTGCCACTCCCCCGAGGAGGGTCGTCATCTTCATGTACGTCTTCCTACCGGGCGGTCTCCTCGTTGTAAAAGTCCGCGACCGTGTCGCCGGGTGTCACTCAGGCGAACTCGGGAATGACCTTCGACTCGAAGAGCTCGATCGAAGAGCGGTCGTAGGCGGCGTCGCCGAAGTAGGTGATGGCGTACGTCATCCCCAGCTCCTCCATCGACTTCAGCTTCTCCACGATCTGCTCGGGCGTGCCGGCTAGCCCCTGGACGCCGCTGCGGCGAGCATGCTCCGCGCCGGCAGCCTCTCCGAGCGACTTGGCGAGGTGGTCGGCGTACCAGTCGATCTTGTCCTGGACGTCCTTCTCGGTCTCACCGATGAAGACGTTGTAGTTGGACGAGCGGGTGATCTCCGAGAAGTCGCGGCCGAGGTTCTCGCAGTGCGCCGCGAGGATGTCGGACTTGGCCTTGAACGTCTCCGGGTCGCCGGCGAAGTTGGTGTAGTCGGCGTACTGGGCCGCGATCTTCAGAGTCACCTTCTCGCCGCCGCCGGCGATCCACAGCGGGATGCCGGATCGGCCCTGCTGCAGCGGCAGCGGCTGACAGATGGCGCCGTCGACCTGGTAGTACTTCCCGTCCAGCGACGAGATGCCCTTGGTCCAGGCCTGCTGGAAGATCTGAACGCCCTCGCGGAGCATCCCGAGACGGTCGCGCGCCTCCGGGAAACCGTAGCCGTAGGCCCGCCACTCGTGCTCGTACCAGCCCGCGCCGATGCCCATCTCGACCCGGCCGCCACTGATGTGGTCGGTGGTCGCGGCAACCTTCGCCAGGTAGGCCGGGTTGCGGTAGGACATGCACGAGCACATCTGCCCGAGGCGCACCCGTGACGTCACCGCGCCCAGACCCGCCATCAGCGACCAGGCCTCGTGGGTCGCCTGGTCGGACGGCTCCGGGGTGGTGTGGAAGTGGTCGTAGACCCAGACCGACTCCCACGCCTCGCCCGAGTCGGCGTGCAGCGCGAGTTCCTTCATCGTCGTCCACTGGTCCGCCGGGTCGATGCCGACGAGGTCAAAGCGCCATCCCTGCGGGATGAAGAGTCCGAACTTCATGCATCCAACCTATCCAGCGCCCGTGTGGGTGGCGAACGATATGTTGAGCGACTATGAGCGCACTCGCCGGACTCGTGGACAAGGGCCTGATGGCTGCCGACTGGGCCGAGGCGCTGGCGCCGGCCGAGCCGCAGATCGAGCAGATGGGCCGCTTCCTGCGCGACGAGCTGGCGGCCAGGCGTCCCTACCTTCCCGACGGCGACCGGATCTTCAACGCCTTCCGGCGCCCGCTGCGGGACGTACGCGTCCTGATCGTCGGCCAGGACCCCTACCCGACCATCGGGCACCCGATCGGGCTCAGCTTCGCGGTCGAGAAGGACGTACGTCCGCTGCCGGCGTCGCTGCGGAACATCTATGCCGAGCTGGCCACCGACCTCGACCTGAAGATGCCCGAGCACGGTGACCTGTCGACCTGGGCCGACCGCGGGGTGATGCTGCTCAACACCTCGCTGACGGTGCGGCCGGGTGCTCCCGCCTCCCACTCGAAGAAGGGCTGGGAGGAGGTCACCGGGCGGGCGATCGACGTCCTCGGCCGACGCGGCGGACCGCTGGTCGCGATCCTGTGGGGCCGGCACGCGCAGAATCTCGAGCCACGGCTCAACGGGGTGCCCGCGATCAAGTCCGTCCACCCCTCGCCGCTCTCGGCGCGCCGGGGGTTCTTCGGGTCCCGGCCGTTCTCCCGCGCCAACGCCCTCCTGGTCGAGCAGGGCGGTTCCCCGGTCGACTGGTCCCTTCCCGATTAGGCTCTGCCTGATGAGGGTCGCCCCATCGGCCCATCGGCGCGGTGAACGGGGGTCACGTGGGCGAGAACACGACCGGACCGACGCTGTCGGTGTCACGGCGGCTCAAGATCGGCGGGACCATCGTCGTCGTCCTGATAGCGCTCTGGGCCGCTGTGCTCGGCGGACGGACCCTCCTGGAACGGGCAGGTCCTCCGGAGTACCCCGCGACCGACGTACGCGACTGGGCGACCTTCGCCGACCACCTCGTCCTCGGCACCGCCGGCCCTGACGACGCGGACCGGCTCGAGGTCACGACCATCCTGTGGAGCCGGCAGGGAGCTCATCCGATCGGCCGCGGGATCACCCTCGACGCCGACATGACCGAGGGCGAGGCGTACGCCGTGCCGGTGGCCTGGCTCGAGAGCGGCGGTGGACGCTGGGTGGCGCTGGCGGCCGAGGCGGTCCTGCCCCTCGACGGCGGGCGGATCACCGGGGGTGGCCAGACCTGGGCGGCCGACCACGCCGGGGAGTCGCCCCGGGGCCTCGCCACCGAGCTCTACGAGACCGGTCCGCACCCGGCCGCCGTCCCCTACCTCTATGAGAGTCTCGAGCAACGACTCGCCGCTGTGGAGCGGTAGGTAAGATTTCAAGCGTGAGCCAGGACTCCCCCACGCGGCCCCAACGCGCCAACTGGCTTCGGGCCGGCATTTGGTCGCTCGGCTTCGTCGCCCTGCTCTGGGTGCTCGAGGCCACCGACTACATCAGCGGACACCAGCTCGACACGCTGGGCATCCAGCCGCGCACCGACGCCGGCCTGCTCGGAATCGTGTTCGCCCCGGTGCTCCACTTCGGCTGGGCCCACCTCTACGGCAACACCCTGTTCGCACTCGTCCTCGGCTTCCTCGTGCTCGCCTCGGGCGTCGGCCGCGGGATCGTGGCGACGCTCATCATCTGGGTGGTCGGAGGCGTCGGCGTCTGGCTGATGTCGCCCCCGGGCAGCATCACCGCCGGCACCTCGATGCTGATCTTCGGCTGGCTCGTCTACCTGATCCTGCGTGGCCTGTTCAGCCACCGCGTCGGCCAGATCGTCATCGGCGTCCTCATCTTCCTGGCCTGGGGCAGCCTGCTCCTGGGCGTACTCCCGGGGCAGACCGGTGTCTCCTGGCAGGGCCACCTCTTCGGCGCGATCGGTGGCGCGCTGGCGGCCTGGCTGCTCAACGACCCGCCCCAGAAGCAGGCAGCCTGAAGCTGCAGTCGCAGAATACTGCCATGCAGATCCTCTCCATCCAGTCGCACGTGGCCTTCGGCTACGTCGGCAACTCGGCGGCAGTCTTCCCGATCCAGCGCCTCGGTCACGAGGTCTGGCCCGTGCTCACGGTCAACTTCTCCAACCACACCGGCTACGGCGAGTGGCGTGGACCGGTCGTGGCCGCCGACCAGGTCGCCGAGGTCATCGAGGGGATCTCCGAACGCGACGGTCTCTCCACCGTCTCCGCCGTGCTGTCCGGCTACCAGGGCGACCCGGCCGTCGGCGCGATCATCCTGGATTCCGTACGCCGCGTGAAGGCGCTCAACCCGCGCGCCCTCTACTGCTGCGACCCGGTGATGGGCGACGTCGGGCGCGGGATGTTCGTCCGTGAGGGCATCCCGGAGTTCATGCGCGACGAGGTCGTGCCTTCCGCCGACGTGATCACACCCAACCACTTCGAGCTCAACTTCCTCGCCAGCCTCGAGTCGACCGACACGCTGCAGGAGGTGCTCGCCGCCGTCGACATCGTCCGCGAGTCCGGCCCGTCCAACGTGCTGGTGACCTCGGTGATCACCAAGGACCCGACCCATCTCGACCTGGTCGCCGTCTCCGACGAGGGCGCCTGGTCGGTCACCACTCCCCTGCTCCCGATCTCCCCCAACGGCGGCGGCGACGTCACCGCGGCGGTCTACCTCTCCCACCTGCTCTCGACCGGCTCGACGCCGGCCGCCCTCAGCCGCACCGCGAACACCCTGTTCGCGATCCTCGACCGCACGTTGAAGTCGGGCCGTCGCGAGCTCGAGCTCGTCGCCTCCCAGGGCGACATCGCCAACCCGCCGACGACGTACGAGGTCACTCAGCTCCGCTGATCAGTAGGACTTGCCGTCGGCGTACCGCTGTCGCCGCCAGGCCCTGCCACTTCCCCGGTTCTTGGCCTTGTACGTCGGCAGCTGGCTGTCGCAGTTCGGACAGACCAGTCTCAGATTTTCGCGTCTGTTGTTGGTCGCATCTCCGTCGATGTGGTCCAGCACAAAGGTCAACTCAATGTCGTTCCACGTAGCTGGGCACGCGCAGATCGCACATAGCCCCACCTGATCCTCCATCAAGTGGAGCTTCACGTAGTGGCGCCGACTTCCGCTGAGCCTTGCCTCACCGGTCTTCAACCATCGCTCGATCTTCTCGCGACGTTCCATCGCCCGTTGACACGCGTTGCTGCAGAACCTGAGCTGGTGGCGCTTCACAAGGGGCGCACCACACCCCACGCAAACTCTCATGGCGGTGACACTAAATGCGACCACCGACAACTTCGTGGAGCCGGTGACAGGACTCGAACCTGCGATCTTGGTCTTACAAGGACCCTGCTGTACCAACTCAGCTACACCGGCACGCCGACGAGGAATGCCGGCCGGGCAATCGTAGCCAGTCATTGGCCCGAGTGCGCATCCGGCGTGTCGTCCTGACCGTGACGCGCGCCGAGGCATCCCTTGAGAACACGTGCAGGGAGACCTACGAGTCCGAGCGCGAGCGGGTCTAGGGGCTCGCGTCGCTCGTCTCCGGCGGGACGTCCAGGGGGACGTACTCGTGGGCGGTCAGGGCGCCGTTGGTCTCCAGCTCGACGGACTGGAGACCGACGGGGATCCCGTCGGCGTAGGTGATCAGGGTGACCTCCGCGGTGCGGCGGATCTTCCCCATCGCGAAGGCGTACGCCGCCCCGCCCGTCGTGCCGTTGGTGTAGGTCCAGCCGATCTCGCCGTTCTCGCCGATCACCTGGCTCGGCCCCAGGTGGACGTGGCGGTGGCCGCCGACGACGAGGGTCGCGCAGCCCCGTCGCAGCGTCTCGCGTCCGAGCGAGGGGTCGTGGACGAGAAGGGTCGCGATGGGCTTGCCCTCCTCCATCGAGGCGCAGGCGATGTCGGCCAGCTTCTCGCCGGCCTCCTCGAGGGTGACGCCCTTCTCGTCGATCCAGTTGCCGAGGCCGCTGGTGCGCGGGTCGGGGACGCCCAGGAGCGTCGAGCCGCCGGGGCCCTCGACGACCTCGCCGTCGAGCATGGTCCAGCCCCGGTCGGCGAGGTAGTCACCGACCGTCGGGCCGTAGTCGTGGTTGCCGGTGACCGCCCACTTGTCCAGGCCGCCGCTGGCGTCGGTGAGCGAGTCGAGGGAGAAGGTCTCCCAGTCGGATCCGGTCGAGGTGTCGTCGCCGGCGTCGAGGATGCCGGTCGCGCCGCCCTCGTCGGCGATCGCGCGGACCACGGAGTCCATGCCGACGTTGTCGTGGCGGTCGGAGACGAGGACCGACACGGTCTCGTCCTCGCCCGGCTCGCGCAGCGCCAGGTCCGGGACCTTCTCCACGACCTTCTCGTAGAAGGTCCGGCTGGAGTTGTAGGTGTCGACGGCGCTGGCCACGAGTCGGCGGGTCTGGTTGGCGTAGGCGTCGCCGCGGACCTCCACCTCGGCCAGCTCCTCGGGCACCGGGATCGCCGCGCCGAGGAAGTCGGCCAGCGGGGTCCATTCGCCGGCGACCGGTCCGGCCTCCTTGTCCGCGGCGGGCGCTCCGGCCGCGCCCCCGGGCTGCCAGACCGCGGCCACGAGCACCGCCACCGCGACCATGCCGATGCCCGCGGTGGTGAGACCGCGCCGGGTGCGGACCGACTCCGTGATGTGTCTGCGCAGGTCGGCGCGCCGCTGGGAGCCGGGCAGCCACCACAGCACGACTCCCCCGGCGACGATCGCCAAGGACACCGCGGCGCCGCGGACCACGGCCGCGACGAGCATCGACTCGACCTGCTCCACCACGACCGCGCGCTGGCCGGCAGGGGCCGACCCGAGGACCGCGTAGCGCTCGAAGAGCTCGTCCATCGACCGCAGCTCGGTCTTCCCGAGGGTGACGTCGACGCCGACCGGGCCGCCGACGTCCAGACGTACGTCAGGCAGCACCGGTCCGGTGTGGATGACCGCCTTCCCCGACAGCGTCGGGCGCAGGACCGAGTCGTGACCGGCCAGGACCACCTGGCGTTCGCTGGACAGGAAGAGCCACGCGCTCAGCGCCACGGCCAGCACGAGCCACAGCACTCCGAGCCCCGCCCAGACGGCGAGGCCCCGAAACAGAGTGCGGCGAGAGATCAGCGGCGCGCCTCCGCGACCGCGTAGAGCACGACCGACGCAGCGACGCCGGCATTGAGGGACTCTACGGAGTTGGCCATCGGGATCGACACTATCTGGTCGCAGGTCTCCTGGACCAGGCGGGACAGCCCACCACCCTCGGCACCGACGACGATCACCAGCGGACCATCGGCGAGGCCCTCGGGGGCACCCAGCTCGGGCAGCGTGATGTCACCCTCCATGTCGAGCCCGACGACCATGCAGCCGGCCTCCTGGTAGGCCTTCAGCTGCCGGGTCAGGTTGACCGTCTGCGCGACCGGGATCCGCGCCGCGGCGCCGGCGCTCGTCTTCCACGCGGCGGCGGTCATCCCGGCCGCACGCCGCTCCGGGATGACCACGCCATGGGCGCCGAACGCCGCGGCCGAGCGCACGATGGCGCCCAGGTTGCGCGGGTCGGTGACCTGGTCGAGAGCGACGATCAGCGCCTTCTCCCTGACCTCGGCCGCGCGGTCGAGCAGGTCGTCGGCGTGGGCGTACTCGTAGGCGGGGATCCGCGCCGCGAGCCCCTGGTGGCCGTTGAAGCCGGTCAGCCGGTCGAGCTCGACCTTGGTCACCTCGAGCAGCGAGATGCCCTTCTCGGAGGCGAGCATGAACGCCTCGCGCAGCCGGCCGTCGCGCTCGGCACCCTCGGCGACGTAGAGCCCGTTGACCGGTACGTCCTCACGCAGTGCCTCGACCACGGAGTTGCGTCCGATGATCCACTCGGCGTCGCCGGCGGCCCGCTTGCGCGGACCCTTGTTGCGCTGCTCCGCGGCCTGAGCCGCCTTGTGGGCCTTGTGGTAGGGCCGGTCCTTCGCCTTCGGCGTCGGACCCTTGCCCTCCAGACCCTTACGCCGGTTGCCGCCGGTGCCGACCTGGGCACCCTTCTTACGCCCCTTCGCGATCGCTCCGCGACGCTGGGAGTTGCCTGCCATCAGTTAACGCTCCATTTCGGACCCTCAGGGGTGTCCTCGATCTCGATCCCGGCGTCCTTGAGCCGGTCTCGCATGGCATCGGCGCGGGCCCAGTCCTTGGCGGCGCGCGCCTCGGCGCGCTCGGCCAGGACCCCGCGAACAAGTACGTCAAGCGCGCCGGTCAGCTTCTCGTCATCACCGCTCGCCGGACCCCACGCCGGGTCGGCGGGGTCAAGACCGAGCACGTCCAGCATCGCGCGGACGCTCGCGGCGACCCCGCGCAGCGCCGGGCTGTCGCCGTCGGCGAGCAGCTTGTTGCCCTCGCGGACGACCTCGTGCAGGGCGCCCACGGCGGCCGGGGTGCCGAGGTCGTCGTCCATCGCGTTGACGAAGTCGGCGCACGGCACGCCGTCGTCCGGGATCTCGCCGATCGCAGCCGCCGCGCGCTCCAGGAAGCCTTCGATCCGCTGGAATCCGGCTGCGGCCTCCTCGAGCGCCTCGAAGGAGAACTCGACGTGGGACCGGTAGTGGGCCGCGACCAGGTAGTAGCGCAGCTCGATGCCGCGTACCTTCTTCAGGACCTCGGGGATCACCAGCGAGTTGCCCAGCGACTTCGACATCTTCTCGCCGGAGGTCGTGATCCAGGCGTTGTGCAGCCAGTAGCTCGCGAAGGGCCGGCCGGCAGCGCGCGACTGGGCCTGCTCGTTCTCGTGGTGCGGGAAGCGCAGGTCGATGCCACCGCCGTGGAAGTCGAAGGCGGGACCGAGGTATTTCCCGGCCATCGCCGAGCACTCGATGTGCCACCCGGGCCGTCCCAGACCCCAGGGCGAGGGCCAGGAGGCGGTCTCCGGCTCGGAGACCTTCCGGCCCTTCCACAGCGCGAAGTCACGTGGGTCGCGCTTGCCGCGCGGGTCGGCGTCGGCGGCGGCCTCCATGTCGTCGACCTTCTGCCCCGACAGCTCGCCGTAGGCGGGCCAGGAGCGCACGTCGAAGTAGACGTCCGCAGAGCCGTCCTCGGCAGCGTAGGCATGCCCCTTCGCGATCAGCTCCTCGATCAGCGCGATGATCTCGGGGATGTGACCGGTGGCCAGCGGCTCGTAGGTCGGCCGGGCGACGTTGAGCGAGGCGTAGGCGGCGTCGAGCTCACGGTGCATGGTGTAGCCGAGGTTGTACCAGGGACGTCCCTGCTCGGCCGACTTCGCCAGGATCTTGTCGTCGATGTCAGTCACGTTGCGGATGAAGGTGGTCTCGTAGCCCGACGCCCGCAGCCACCGCTGCAGCACGTCGAAGTTCACCCCGCTCCGCACGTGCCCGACATGCGGCTCGCTCTGCACGGTCAGGCCACAGACATAGAGCGACGCCTTGCCGGGCTGCAAGGGGGTGAAGTCACGTACTTCACGGGTCGCCGAGTCGTAGAGCCTGAGTGCCATGCCCCAAGTCTAGGGACGTACGCGGGTTCCCTACCTATCGCGACGCACGATGAGCGAGCGCCAGCGAGCGAACGACAAGTATTTCATCGGGCCATGTCGGTATCCTCGCGCTTGCGCTACCGGCGTGGCGCGATGAGCGCGGTTGCGATCGCGGCTACGCCCTCGCCGCGGCCCGTGAGCCCGAGGCCGTCGGTGGTCGTGGCGGTCACGGCGACCGGCGCGCCCGCAGCCGCGGAGAGAGCCTCGTTGGCCTCGGCCCGCCGGGGACCGATCTTGGGCCGGTTGCCGATCACCTGCACCGCGACGTTCCCGATCTCGAAACCGGCCTCACGGACCCGGCGCGCGGCCTCGGCCAGCAGGACGACCCCGGCGGCCCCTGCCCACTCGGGCTCGGAAGTACCGAAGTTGGACCCCAGGTCGCCGAGCCCCGCGGCGGAGAAGAGCGCGTCGCAGCAGGCGTGGGCGGCGACGTCCCCGTCGGAGTGCCCGGCGAGACCCTGCGGCTCGTCGGGGAAGGCGAGACCGGCCACATGCATCGGGACACCGTCGGCAAGGCTGTGTACGTCGGTCCCGATGCCGATCAGAGGAAGCTGCACGCTCCGCAGTCTCCCAGATGGGGCTCAGGCAGCCTTCCGGTGGCCGACGTGGATGAGCCCGTCGACGACCCGGACCTCATAGGCGGGGATGGTCACGTGCGGGTCGTCCAAGCACTGTCCTGTACGCAGGTCGAACCCGTGCCGGTGAGCGGGCGAGGCCACGAACGGCACCCCGTCGCGCACCCCGACGATGCCCTTGGCGATCACCGACGCCTTGGCGAACGGGTCGTGGTTCCCCAGGGCGTAGACGACGTCGTCGGGCATCCGGAAAATGGCGATGGCCTGCCCGTGGACCAGTGCCGTGGCGCCGCGCTTCACCTCGAGCGCGTCGACCGGGCAGACGGACTGCCAGTCACCCTGGTCGTCCCGCTGCGCGTGCGCACTCATGACGTCGCCGGCCCGAGCCGCTTCGTCCACATTCGTCGGGTCCTCCCTTCGGTGGATTTGAACCGTAGGACGCGTGAGGGACACCTCCTGTTTCGCTCTGTTACGCGTACGTAAACACCAGCGCCCAGCCCCTCGGCCGTCTTCGCCGCCGAACGGATAGCCTCCAGGGGTGCCCGCCGCTCTCGTCCTCCTGGCCGCCGGATCCGGCACCCGCGTCGGAGCCGCCACCAACAAGGTGCTGCTCCCGCTCGACGGGTCCGACGATCCGGCCTCCTCAGCCCTCGGCCTCTCGCTCCGGACCGCCCTGGCCGTGCCCGACGTGCGCCGTCTTGTCCTGGTCGTACGCAGCGGCGACGAGGAGGCGGTCGCGGCCGTCGCCCAGCCCCTGCTCGGGGACCGTGAGGTCGTGATGGTCGCCGGCGGCGAGACCCGGCACGCGTCCGAACAGGCCGCGCTGGCCGTGCTCCGAGCCGACATCGAGGCAGCCGGCACGGACGGCATCGACGTGGTCGCGATCCACGACACCGCGCGGCCGCTGGTGTCGCCCGAGCTCTTCTCCGTGGTCATCGGCGTCGCCCGCAAGCACGGTGGCGCCATCCCCGCCGCCCCGCTCAGCCACCTCTCGACGCGTGACCTGCAGCCGGTGGCAGGTCCTCTCGTCGGCGTACAGACCCCGCAGGCGTTCCGCGCGGCCGACCTGCTGGCCGCCTATGCCCAGGCCGCGGCCGACGGCTTCGACGGCACCGACACCGGCGCCACCCTGGAGCGCTACGCCTCCGGGGTACGCATCGTCGCCGTGCCCAGTTCGTCGCTGAACCTCAAGGTCACCTTCGCCGACGACCTGGGCGCGGTCGGGAAGCTGCTCGGCTGAAGCGGAGCCCGAAGCAGTTCAACTCAGCTGACGGCGCTGACCGACAGGGCCTCGAGCAGGCGTACGTCATCCTCGGAGGCGACGCGGCGGCCGACCGGCGGCGCCTCGACCGAGACGACCGGGAACCGGCGGGCCAGCGAGCCCGCGATCTCGGCGAAGTCGCCGGAAGGCCAGTCGTCCAGGGCAGCGACGACGGCCGGGGGCAGCACGATCGGCGAGGCGACCGAGACCAGCGAGGTGCGGTCGATGGTCGCGCCGAGCACCGGCACCCCGTCCTCGATGGCCAGGTTCTTGACCGTGTCCGTGACCGGGCGTACGCCGACGACGACCGCCTCGCGCGCGAGCGCGGTCGAGACACAGTGAGCGATGAAGGCCGGCGGGGTCATCGGGCACAGCGAGTCGTGCAGGACCAACGGCTCCTCGGCCTCGACCATCCCGTCCCACGAGGTGGTGAAGTCGACGGGCGTCACGCCGGACTCCCCGAGGGACCAGGTCGCCGCGGCGACCAGCGCCTCACCGTGGATCAACGCGAACGGCAGCGAGCCTCGACCGTCGTCGGCGACGAACCCGAGGGCCGGCGGAACCTCGGCGGTCTCGTCGATCTCGTCGTAGTCGGCGTAGGGGTCCTCCATGGAAGTCACCGTATCGGCCCCGCTGAGCCCGCCAAAACGCGAAACAGGCCCCGGGTTTCCCCGGAGCCTGTAACGCAGACCGAAACCAGCGTCAGCTGGCCAGCACCTCATCGAGGAGGACTTCAGCCTTGTCTTCGTTGGTGTGCTCGCACAGCGCGAGCTCCGAGACGAGGATCTGGCGTGCCTTGGCGAGCATGCGCTTCTCCCCGGCGGAGAGGCCACGGTCACGCTCACGACGCCACAGGTCACGCACGACCTCGGCGACCTTCATGACATCGCCGCTGTGCAGCTTCTCCAGGTTTGCCTTGTAACGACGCGACCAGTTGGTCGGCTCTTCGACGTGCTCCGCACGAAGCACCTCGAAGACTCGATCAAGCCCGTCCTTGTCTACGACGTCTCGAACTCCGACGAGCTCGAGGTTGTTGGCCGGAACACGCACCACGAGGTCCTGCTGAGCGATGATGCGGAGGACCAGATACTGCCGCTCCTCGCCCTTGATGGTGCGCATCTCGATGTCTTCGATGACGGCCGCGCCATGGTTCGGGTATACGACGGTCTCGCCGACGGTGAAAGTCATATTTTTAGGTACCCCTTCCTAGGGCTATAAGTCTACCACGGATCTTAGAATTCGGATTCCGTGTTTGCGCAGGTCAGGGGCTCAATCTGGGGTTGACAGATTGATAACTTGTGTGGTTCCGCGCGCGCAGGCCCGTCGAACGTGGCAGCATGGCTGATTTCGAAACGGCTCCGAAATCTCGCCGTAGCCAGCCTGTTGTCCTGCGCGGCTCGGCCGAGTGCCCGATACTGCCGCCATGGCGAATGCATCGCAGAGCGCCCCCAAGACCATCTTCACCGTGTCGTCGTCGCACGCCCAGGATCAGGACCCGGAAGAGACGCAAGCCAGCGCGTCGGCCGTTCCCGATGCCCCGGCGGGCCGAGCAAGCGTCATGGACAAGGTGGGCAACTGGGCCCCGTTCCTCCTCATCCGCTCCACCCACCCCCGCCAGGCGGTGCTGACCGCCATCGGCCTGTCGGTGGCGGCCGTCCTCGCCGGGCTGACGACGCGCGAGGTCACGCTGATCGCGGTCACCGTGCTCGTCGGCCAGGCCGTTCTCGGCTGGCACAACGACCTCGTCGACCAATCCGTCGACCGTCGTCACGAGCGCGAGGGCAAGCCGATCTCGGACGGCCGTCTCGAATCGGGCAGCGTCTGGTTCGCTCTGTGCTGCGGCGTACTGCTCGTCATTCCGCTCTCGGTCACCTCGGGCACCGTCGCGGGGCTGTTCTACCTCGGCTCGCTGGTGCTCGGGATGCTCGCCAACGTACTGCTGCGCAAGGGTCTCTTCTCCTGGGTCCTGTGGGCGGCGGCCTTCGCCTGCTACCCCGGATACCTCTCGTACGCCGGCTGGGCCGGTGAGTCCGCAGGCGGACCGCCGCACTGGGTGATGGTCGCGCTCGCCGCGGCGCTCGGTGTCGGCGTGCACTTCCTGACCGCGCTGTGGGGCCTGGTCGCCGACAACGAGGACAAGTGGACGTACCTGCCGCTCAAGGCCGGACTGAAGCTCGGGGCCGGCAAGCTCCTCCTCGTCACGCTCGTCTACATCGCCGTGGTGATCGCCGGGATGCTGTACGCCGCGAGCGCCGTCGGACTGCGTGCCTGATCTTTCGGATCCTGACCCTTTTCAGTCCGGGCAGATCGGGCGGATAGAGTGTCGCGCGTGACGACCAAGGTTATGCAGAAGCGGCTCGCAGTGACGGGCGCACTCGTGGCTCTCGCCCTCCCGGCGCTCACCGCCTGCAGCAGCTTCGACTACGCGACCGACCGGCCCAACGAGATCACCCACGGCGGGTCGACGCTCGACGGTGCCATCCGGATCAACGCCGCTCGCATCGTGACCGCGCAGGAAGGCTCCGGCGTCCTGGTCGCCACCTTCTCGCTCGACCCGGCGATCAACCCGGCGGTCGCCGGCGAGGCGCTGCCCTCGGTCACCTCGATCGCCACGGCGACCGAGGCCGAGGAGACCGTCACGCCCGAGTCGTTCACCCCGATCGAGCTGCCGAAGTCGGGGATCATCAACCTGGCCGACCCGGCCACCGGTGGCATCGCGGTCACCGGCGACTTCAAGCCGGGCGACAGCATCCCGATGACCTTCACCTTCTCCGAGGGTGAGGAGAAGACCATCTCCGTCCCGGTGGTCACCCAGTGTGGTCCGTACGCCGAGGTCGTCGCAGCCGTCGACGAGACCGCGAAGCCCGCGAAGAAGGGCAAGAACGCCGAGGACCAGGCATCCGAGGACGCTGCCGCCGAGGGCGCTGCCGAGGGCACCGAGGAGGCGTCGACCCTGCCGGCCGAGGAGACCGAGACGGAGGGCGAGCACGCCACCGAGGGCGAGGCGCACGACGAGTCCGCGGGCACCATCTCCGAAGACCCCTACTCCTGCGAGTTCCCCCCGGCCGCTCTGCCCGGTGCCGAGGAAGCTCACTGATGACCTACAAGCTCGTCCTTCTGCGTCACGGCGAGAGCGAGTGGAACGCGCTCAACCTGTCCACCGGATGGGTCGACGTCGACCTCACCGACAAGGGCCGGGCCGAGGCCGTCAACGGCGGCAAGCTGCTGGCCGAGGCCGGGATCCTTCCCGACCTGGTCCACACGAGCCTGCTGCGACGTGCGATCAACACCGCCAACATCGCGCTCGACACCGCTGACCGCCACTGGATCCCGGTGCGCCGCGACTGGCGTCTCAACGAGCGCCACTACGGAGCGCTCCAGGGCAAGAACAAGTCCGAGACGCTGAAGAAGTTCGGCGAGGAGCAGTTCCAGCTGTGGCGTCGTTCCTACGACGTACCGCCGCCGCCGATCGAGGCCGACTCCGAGTACTCCCAGGCCGGTGACCCGCGCTACGCCGACATCGACGTGCCCGCCACCGAGTGCCTCAAGGACGTCGTCGCCCGGATGATCCCCTACTGGGAGTCGGCGATCGTGCCCGACCTCCAGGCCGGCAAGACCGTCCTGGTCACCGCCCACGGCAACAGCCTGCGCGCGCTGGTCAAGCACCTCGACAACATCTCCGACACCGAGATCGCCAAGCTCAACATCCCCACGGCCCAGCCGCTGGTCTACGAGCTCGACGAGTCGCTGAAGCCGGTCGTCACCGGCGGCACCTACCTCGACCCCGAGGCCGCGGCCGCTGCGGCCGAGGCCGTCGCCAACCAAGGCAAGCAGTAACAACCACAATCCCGCCGGGTCGGCTCGTCTTGACGAGCCGACCCGGCGGGATTTTCGGTCAGTACGAGCCGACTCGACGGGTCAGGAGTCGGCGGGAGTCTCGCCGGTCACGACGAAGACGACCCGGTTGGCCACCGTGACGGCGTGGTCGGCGATGCGCTCGTAATAGCGGCCCAGCAGAGCCACGTCGACGGCCGGCTCTACGCCGTGGGTCCAGTCCTGGCCCAGCAACTCGGCGAAGGACTTGCGTCGCAGCTGGTCCATCTCGTCGTCGTCGGCGACCAGGTCCTGAGCTGCGGAGACATCGCGGGTGCGGAGGATCTCGCAGGTGCGCTCGACCATCTGCTGGGCGATCTCGGCCATCTTGCCGATGGTCGGCTGGGCCAGCTCGGGGACGGCCTTGTTCGGCGTACGCAGCCTGGCGATCTTGGCGACGTGGACGGAGAGGTCACCCATCCGCTCGAGGTCGGAGATCATCCTCAGCGCGGCGACGACCACGCGCAGGTCGCCGGCGACCGGCGACTGGAGGCCGAGCAGCTCGAGGGCGTTCTCCTCGATGCGCTCGCGGGCGTCGTCGATCTCGACATCCTTGTCGATCACCTGCTCGGCGAGGTCGTTGCGGGCCTCGAGGAGAGCGGTGGTGGCGTCGCGTACGGCCACCGACACCAGCTCACAGACACTGGTGAGATCGGTGAAGATGGCATCGAGGTCCTCATGGAAAGCAGCGCGCATGGGCCGATCCTAGACACACGACATGTACTGATCTTCATCCCGAGTGAACCGACGGTGAACGTTCGGCGCGGAGACGTCCAGAGGCGAAGTTTGGGTGTTTGATGGGCTTACCCTGATCGTGTGGACTCGACGACGCAGGCCTTTCTTGCTGCGCTCCTCGGCGCTGTCGTCGCCGGAGCGGCGGTCCTTGCGTGGGCGATGAGCGAACGTTCCCGCCGCCGGATCCCGGAGGTCGAGCCCCCGAAGGTTCCCTCCGAGGTGGCCGCTGTCCTCTCGGTCCTGCGCAGCAGCGCGGTCGTCGTCGACGAGCACGACACGGTGCTCAAGGCCAGCGCTCCGGCGTACGCCCTGGGCCTGGTGCGCGGCACCTCGCTGGTCTCGCCCGAGCTCTCCGAGCTCGTCCACGGTGTGCGCCGTGACGGCCAGATCCGGGAGACCGAGCTGGTGATCTCGCGCGCCAACGGGGCCTCGCGGCACGTCACCGCCCGGGTCGCTCCGCTCGGCACCCGTCTGGCACTCGCCCTGGTCGAGGACCGCACCCGCGAACGCCGCGTGGAGGCCGTGCGCCGCGACTTCGTCGCCAACGTCAGCCACGAGCTCAAGACGCCGGTCGGCGCGATCCGAGTGCTCGCCGACGCGGTCACCGAGGCCTCCGACGACCCCGAGGCCGTACGCCGCTTCGCCCACCGGATGATCACCGAGTCCGAGCGCCTGACCGAGCTCGTCCAGCAGATCATCGAGCTCTCCCGGCTCCAGGGCGACGAGCCCCTGGAGGCACCGATCGCGGTCGACGTCGACAAGGTCATCGCGGCCGCCGTCGACGCCTCGACGGTCGACGCCGACGCCAAGGGCATCAACGTGGTCAGCGCCGGCACCGCCGGGTTGCACGTCTTCGGCAACGACGAGCAGGTCTCGACCGCGGTCACCAACCTGGTCTCCAACGCGGTCGCCTACTCCGACCCCGGCTCGACCGTGACCGTCTCGACCCGCGCGACCGACGGCTCCGTCGAGATCTCCGTGGTCGACCAGGGCATCGGGATCCCGTCCACGGAGATCGATCGGATCTTCGAGCGCTTCTACCGCGTCGACCCGGCTCGCCACCGCTCCACCGGCGGCACCGGGCTCGGCCTGTCGATCGTCAAGCACGTCGCCGCTACGCATGGTGGCGAGGTCAAGGTCTGGTCGCAGGAGGGTCAGGGCTCCACCTTCACCCTCACCCTGCCCCAGCACCTACCAACTGCCGGGAAGTCCGGCACAAGCAAGGAGGAACGCCCGTGACCCGGGTACTCGTCGTCGAAGATGAAGCCAGCTACAGCGAGGCACTGTCCTACATGCTCCGCAAGGAGGGCTTCGAGGTCGCCGTCGCCGAGGACGGCACCGACGCTCTGAAGGAGTTCGACCGCAACGGGGCAGACATCGTGCTGCTCGACCTGATGCTTCCCGGCCTCTCCGGCACCGAGGTGTGCCGGCAGATCCGGGCCACCTCGTCGGTCCCGGTCATCATGGTGACCGCCAAGGACGACGAGGTCGACAAGGTCGTCGGCCTCGAGCTCGGCGCCGACGACTACGTGACCAAGCCCTACTCCCCGCGCGAGCTCGTCGCCCGGATCCGCGCCGTCCTCCGCCGAGGCACCGAGCCCGACGCGGCCCCCGCCACCCTCGAGGCCGGGCCCGTCCGGATGGACGTCGAGCGCCACGTCGTGACCGTGGACGGGTCCGAGCAGCGGCTGCCCCTCAAGGAGTTCGAGCTGCTGGAGATGTTCCTGCGCAACCCCGGCCGCGTTCTCACCCGCGGCCAGCTCATCGATCGCGTCTGGGGCTCCGACTACGTCGGCGACACCAAGACCCTCGACGTACACGTCAAGCGCCTGCGCGCCAAGCTCGAGCCGGACCCGTCGGAGCCGAAGTTCCTGGTCACGGTCCGCGGGCTGGGCTACAAGCTCGACCTCTGAGGCTGTTCCTTCGTCGAGGTATGCAGCCGAAGGCTCACTCCCCCAGTGGAGCTCCGCTGGGGATGTGTTCCTCGGCCTGCATACCTTGCTGGAGGCTCGCGCCGCGCGGCATCACCAGAGACATCAGCGCGGCGGCCGCGCACAGGGCGCCGGCTGCGTACCAGACCAGGTCGTAGGACCCGGTGACATCGCGTACGACGCCGCCGATCCAGGCGACCAGGCCGGCTCCGACCTGGTGCGAGGCGAGGACCCAGCCGAAGACGATCGGAGCGTCCTCGGGCCAGACCTCGCGGCACAGCGCGAGCGTCGGCGGCACGGTGGCGACCCAGTCGAGACCGTAGAAGACGATGAAGAACACCATCGGCGGGTGCACCTCGGACGAGAGCAGCATCGGCAGGAAGATCAGCGAGATCCCGCGCAGCGAGTAGTAGACGCCGAGCAGCACCACGGGGTTGAAGCGGTCGGTGAGCCAGCCGGAGAAGATCGTCCCGACGACGTCGAAGATCCCGATCACGGCGAGCAGCGAGGCGGCCGCGACGGTGGCCATCCCGTGGTCGTGCGCGGCGGGTACGAAGTGGGTCCTGATCAGCCCGTTCGTGGTGATCCCGCAGATCGCGAAGGCACCGGCGAGAAGCCAGAAGGCCTTGGTACGCATCGCCATCCCGAGCACGCGTACGGTCCGTAGCGCGGCGCCGGTCGCGGGGGCGGGGCGCGGCACGATCTTCGAGGCGCCGTAGGGCGCCAGGCCGATATCCGCCGGGTAGTCACGGAGCAGCAGCAACACGAACGGGATCACGGCGGCGGCGACCAGGGCGATGGTCACCGAGGCGGCCCGCCAGCCGAGCTCCCCGATCAGCACTGCCAGCACCGGCAGGAAGATCAGCTGTCCCGAGGCGCCACCGGCGGTCAGCAGACCGCTGACCAGGCCCTGCCGCTTGTCGAACCAGCGGGTGGTGATCGTCGCGCCGAAGGCGAGCGCCATGCAGCCGCTGCCACCGCCGACGAGGACGCCCCAGCCGAGGACGAACTGCCACGACTGGCTCATCCAGACGGTGCCGAGCGAGCCGAGCGTGATCATGGTGAGCGCGACGGCGACCACCGGACGGATCCCGAAGCGGTCCATCAGAGCGGCGGCGAACGGCGCGGTCAGCCCGTAGAGCGCCAACTGCAGGGTGATCCCGACGCCGATCGTGCCGCGCGACCAGCCGAACTCCTCGTGCAGCGGACCGACCAGGAGGCCCGGCGCTGCGGTGAAGGCGGCCGCGCCGACGATGGTCACGAAGGCGACGGCGGCCACCCACCAGGCCGGATGGATACGGGGACGGCGCGCGGCTGCGCTGCCGGCAGGCGGCGGGGTCGTCGTCTGGGCGCTGTCCTGAGCCTGTCGAAGGGTCATGACGGTGATCCTTCCGGATTCGCACCGCTCCAGACAGTGGCCTGATTGTCATCTATCGGTAAGATCCAGCCATGAGTGACGTACGGGTGGCTTCTCCGCATCGGGTCGCGGTGCTGATCCAGGACGGGTTCATCCCGTTCGAGATCGGCATCCCGCACCGGATCTTCGGCAGGGCCCGCGACAGCGAGGGCCGACTGCTCTACGAGGTCGTCACCTGCACCACCGGCGGCGCCGGACCGGTGCAGTCGGACTCGGACGTGGTCGTCCTCGCGCCGCACGGACCCGAGGCGCTCGCGGACGCGGACACCGTGGTGATCCCGAAGTTCGGCCTCGACTACCCGACGGTCTCGGACGGGGTCCTGTCGGCGCCACTGAAGGAGGCGCTCGACCTCATCCGGCCCGGCACCCGGATCATGTCGATCTGCACCGGCGCCTTCGCGCTCGCCGCGGCGGGCCTCCTCGACGGCCGCCCGGCGACAACCCACTGGTCGCACACCGACGACTTCCGAGCCCTGTTTCCGCAGGTCAAGCTGGACCCTGACGTACTCTTCGTCGACGACGGCGACATCCTCACCTCCGCCGGCGTGGCCTCGGGTCTGGACCTCTGCCTGCATGTCGTACGCAGCGACCACGGCGCCGCGGTCGCCAATCGCGTCGCCCGCGCCACGGTCGTACCTCCCCACCGCGACGGCGGGCAGGCGCAGTTCATCCGGCATCACGCCCCCGCTCCCGGCGACACCGGCATCTCGGCGGCGACCGCCTGGGCCCTCGCCCATCTCGACCAGCCGCTGAGCCTGGAGGCGATGGCGTCCCGGGTCTCGATGTCCGTACGCACCTTCACCCGGCGGTTCCGCGACGAGACCGGCGACTCCCCCGGCCGCTGGCTGCAGCGCCAGCGCATCGAGCTCGCCCGCACCCTGCTGGAGACCACCGACCTCTCGATGGAGCAGGTCGCCGCCCGCTGCGGCCTCAACACCGCCCAGTCCCTCCGCCTCCACTTCCACGCCGCCCTCGGCGTCACCCCCACCGCGTACCGCCGCACCTTCCGCGGCTGACCAACCGAGGCGTCACTCCGGTCGGCCGAGGCGTCACTCCGGTCGGCCGAGTGGGCACCACCGTGACCTCTCGGCCGACGCCAGTGACGTCTCGGCCGACGCGGCTGACGTCTCGGCGGGGGCGAGATGGCGGGATGTCGAACATGGATGGCTGATATCCGCTCGCGCCCCGGGGCGCGGATCTTTACCCTTTTATCGTGACGACGACGATCAGCCCCGCGCCCGCTGCGACCACGCCGATCTGGAAGCCACTGATCGCCTGCGGGATCACGCTGGTCCTGTGGGCATCGGCGTTCGTCGGGATCCGTCACCTGGGCGACACCGTTCCTCCGGGGAGCCTGTCGCTGGGCCGGCTGATCGTGATGGTGGCCGCGCTCGGCGCCTACCTCGCCCTGAAGGGCGGGTTCCGGCTGCCGACCCGGAAGGAATGGCCGCTGATCGCGCTGGGCGGTGCATCGTGGCTCGGGATCTACAACCTGGCGCTCAACGAGTCCGAGCGCCGGATCGACGCGGCGACGGCGGCGCTGATCGTGCAGGTCGGGCCGATCGTGGTGGCGCTGCTGGCCGGTCTCGTGCTCAAGGAGACGATCCACCGGTGGATCCTGATCGGCACCGGTGTCGGCTTCGCCGGGGTCGTCGTCATCGGCCGCGCCTCGGCCAACGGTGACACCGGCGACTGGATCGGCGTCGCCCTCTCGGTCGTCGCGGCGCTCACCTTCGCCGTCGGCGTCCTCACCCAGAAGAAGCTGCTGCCGACGATGAGCGCGCTGCTGCTGACGTTCTGGTACGCCGTCGCCGGCCTCGTCATCTGCCTGCCCTGGTCGTTCGAGCTGGCCACCACGATCCCCGACATCAGCGTCGGCAACATCGGCTGGATCGTCTACCTCGGTCTCTTCCCGAGCGCTCTGGCCTTCGTGACCTGGGCTTACGCCCTCTCCCACTCCGATGCCGGCAAGTTCGCACAGTCGACGTTCCTGGTGCCGTTCATCACCGCGCTGATGGCGTGGCTGGTGCTCGACGAGGTGCCGCCGGCGCTCGCCTTCATCGGTGGCGCGATGTGCATCGCGGGTGTGTTGATCACCCGCCGTCAGCCCCGTTAGTCCTCGCCGGCCTGCGCGCTCCGCGCGCTTGCTCCCTCGCTCGGCGCGAGCGGACGAGCAAGCTCGCCGCTCGTCCTCACTCGGTCGCCTCGAGCCAGCCCCGGAACGCCTCGAGGTTGGCGGTCGACTCACCGCGCAGCTTGCGCCACTCCCACTCCTTGCGGATCGAGGAGGCGAAGCCGAGCTCGAGGATGGTGTTGAAGGACTCGTCCGCGTACGTCAGGACCGAGCCGAGCAGCCGGTCGAGCTCGCCCGGTTCGACCATCGCGAGCGGCAGCCGGCCGTCGAGGTAGATGTCGCCGAGTCGGTCGAGACCGAACGAGACCCCGTAGAGCCGCAGGTTGCGCTCGAGCAGCCAGCGATAGACGGTCTCGTGGTTCTCGTCGGGACGGCGGCAGACGAAGGCATGTACGCCGAGGGCGTGCTGCCCCAGGTCGAGCCGGACCGGCGTCTGCAGCTTGCGCTCGCCCGGGAGCGAGAACGAGAAGACCACCTCGCCACCCGGCTGGGACGTCTCATCCCAGGTCAGGTCGTTGGACTTCAGCCAGCCGCGTACGACCTCTTCCAGGTCGGTCCGCGCATCAGTCATGCCGTCAGCTCCTCACGCATCAGCATCTTGGCCTCTTCATAGACCTCGAGCGTATTGCGTGCGGTGAGATCCCAGGAGAAGTCCTGGGCGTGTTCGCGGGCTCCGTCGGCCAGGGCGGACCAGCGTGAGTGGGAGGCGATGGCGTTGGTGAGCGCGTCGGCCCACTGCGCCGGGTCGTGGCCGTCGACCAGGAGCCCGCTGCGGCCGTGGTGCACGGCGGTGGTCAGCCCGCCGACCGCGGCCGCGACGACGGGCGTGCCGCAGGCCTGGGCCTCGACGGCGACCAGGCCGAAGGACTCGTTGTAGGAGGGGACGGCGACGACGGAGGCGGCCGAGTACCAGAGCGCGAGCTGATCCTGGCGCACCGGCGGGACGAACCGGACCACGTCGGATATCCCCAGCTCAGCGGCCAGATCGGCGAGCCCGGTCGGGTGCTCCAGACCGGAGCCGGAGGGACCCCCGACGATCGGGACGACGAGGTTGGGGCGCAGCGATGGGTCCCGGGCGAGCATGACCGCGGCCGCCCGCAACAACACATCCGGAGCCTTGAGCGGCTGGATGCGACCGGCGAAGAGGAGCACGTGAGCCCGGGCAGGGAGCCCGAGCGCGGCACGTGCCGCGGCCCGCCCGCGCGGACGGAAGACCCGCAGGTCGACCCCGGGATGCACGACGGCGACACGGCCCGGCTCCGCGTCGTACATGTTGATCAGCTGCTTGGCCTCGAGGTCGGTGTTGGCGATGAGCATGTCGGCGGCGTCGACGACCTGCTCCTCCCCGATCACGCGGGCCTCGGGCTCGGGACAGTCGCCCTCGGCGAGCGCCTCGTTCTTGACCTTGGCCATCGTGTGCATCGAGTGGACCAGCGGTACGCCCCAGCGGTCGCGGGAGAGCGCCCCGACCTGGCCCGAGAGCCAGTAGTGGGAGTGCACGGCGTCGAAGTAGCCCGGCGGGTTGGACGCCTCCGCACGGAGCACCTCGCGCGCGAACGTGCACAGCTGCCCCGGAAGGTCACCCTTGGCCAGCCCCTCGAACGGACCGGCGTGGACGTGGTGGACGGCGACCCCGTCGTACGCCTCCACGACCTGCGGCAGGCGCGAGGAGGTCGCGCGCGTGAAGATGTCGACCGCGATGCCCTGGGTGGCCAGCCGCCGGGAGAGCTCGAGCACGTAGACGTTCATGCCGCCGGCGTCGCCGGTGCCGGGCTGGTCGAGCGGAGAGGTGTGCAGACTGACCATCGCTACGCGGTGGATCATTCCTGCCCCTTTGTGTATACGCCTGTGGTCCCGTCTCTCAACACGCGGATCTCGCTCATCATTCCCAGCCGCGTGAACCAACGTGAATCGTCTTCGATCGTGGGACCCGGTGGGCAAAGTCGAGCGAGTGACGAGAGAATGGCGCCATGTCGTCCAAGAATGCTGTCGTCACCGGCGCCTCGAGCGGGATCGGCGCGGCCACCGCCCGCCAGCTCGCCAAGGAGGGCTACCACGTCTTCCTCGCCGCTCGCCGGGCCGACCGGATCGCAGCGCTGGCCGAGGAGATCGGGGGCACCGCGATCGCGACCGACGTCACCTCCGACGACTCCGTCGCCGCCCTCGCCGAGGCGGTCGGCGACCGTCTCGACCTGCTGGTCAACAACGCCGGCGGCGCCTTCGGTGTGGACAAGGTGGCCGAGGCCGACCTGACCAAGTGGCAGGCGATGTTCGAGGTCAACGTGATCGGCCTGACCCGCGTGACCAAGGCGCTGCTCCCCGCGCTGGTCGCCTCGGGAGCGGGCGCGATCATCAACGTCGGCTCGATCGCCGGCCGGCGCGCCTACGAGGGCGGTGCGGGCTACAACGCGGCCAAGTTCGGCACCCGCGCGGTCACCGAGGCGCTGCGCCTGGAGATCGTCGACAAGCCGGTGCGGATCATGGAGATCGCCCCGGGCATGGTCCAGACCGAGGAGTTCTCGCTCGTACGTCTCGGGGGCGACCAGGCGGCCGCCGACGCGGTCTATCAGGGCGTCGCCGACCCGCTGGTGGCCGAGGACATCGCCGACGCGATCGTGTGGATGGCGACCCGTCCGGCTCACGTCAACATCGACGAGCTGGTCATCAAGCCCCGCGCCCAGGCGGCGGCGCACAAGGTGCACCGCGAGGGCTGACAGCCCCTGATCCGGCCTCTGACCTGGTCTGGTCCAGGTCAGAGCGACGCCGAGGATTCAGTACGCGACAGCCGACGGTGTCACACTCGATGACGTGCAGACGATCGGACTCATCGGCGGCATGAGCTGGGAAAGCACCGCCGCTTACTACGAGGGACTCAACAAGGGTGTCCAGGAGCGGCTCGGCGGTCTCCACTCCGCCAAGATCGTGCTGGCCTCCGTCGACCTGGCCGAGCTGACGGCACTGCAGGAGAAGGAGTCCTGGGACCAGGTCGCCGAGATCCTGACCGCCGCGGCCCGCAGCGTGGTGGCCGGCGGCGCCGACTTCATCCTGCTGTGCACCACCACCTTCCACAAGGTCTACGACGAGGTGGCGGCGGCCGTCGACGTACCCGTGCTGCACCTGGCCGACGAGCTCGCCGCGAAGGCCAAGGAGCTCGGCATCACCAAGGCCGGGTTCCTCGCCTCCCGCTACACCGTGGAGAACGACTTCTTCGCCCAGCGGATCTCGGACCACGGCGTCGACGTGAACCTGCCCGACACCCTCCACGTGGAGATGCTCGACTCGATCATCTACGAGGAGCTCATCCACCGGAACGTCGTGTCCGGCTCCCGCAAGCGGGTTCTCGAGGTCGTCCACGAGCTGTGGGACGCGGGCGCCGACGGCGTCATCCTCGGCGCCTCCGAGCTCAGCCTGCTGGTGCGACCCAGCGACGTCGACGTACCCATCCTCGACGCCATCACCGTGCACGTCGAGGCCGCGCTCGACCGCGCCCTGCCCTGACGCTGATCAGCTCTCGAGCAACTCGTTGGCGACGGCGCGCAGCTCGGGGCTCATGTCGCCCTCGTGCACGACCACCTTCCGGCCGTCGACCTCGAACTCGTAGATGTAGCGGTCAGCACCCTTCGGCTTCGAAGGCGTGACGTCGCGCTGCGCGATCAGGTTGCGCAGGGCGGTCACATGGGCGGCCGAGGGCGCGAGCTCCGCGGCCCCCTCCTTGGTACGTCCCAGGAAACCGCCGCTGCGGCGTACCTTCACCATGGTCGGCGCCTCACCATCGGACTCGGGTGCCCCGGACGCCGGGGTGACCCCGACCTCGGACCAGGCGGTGGTGACCGCCTCGGCCTGGTCGCCGGCCTCGGCGATGGTGGCCGCGGCGAACCCGGCGAAGTCGGTGTCGGTGGTGACGGCGCCGTTGGTCAGCGCGGCGTACCAGATCTTGCCGGCACCGTCCCAGGAGTTGCCGCCGATGGCCTTCGCGGCGAGGGCGAAGGCGCGGTTGGGGATGCCGGAGTTGATGTGGACGCCGCCGTTGTCGTCGGTGCCGTCGTAGAGGTCGTCCATGTGGGCCGGCTGCGGGTCCTTGCCCAGGGTGGGGTCGTCGTAGGCGGTCCCGGGCTCGAGCATGTGCCGCAGCCCGACGCCCTGGACCGACTCGGTGAAGAGTCCCTCGCCGATGATCCAGTCGGCCTCGTCGGCGCTCTGGCCGAGGAGGCGCTGCTTGAGGCAGGAGCCGAACACGTCCGACATCGACTCGTTGAGCGCGCCGGGCTGGCCCTGGTAGACGAGCCCGGCGGAGTGCTCGGTGACCGCGTGGGAGAGCTCGTGACCGATCACGTCGACGGCCTTGGTGAACCGCTGGAAGATCTCGCCGTCGCCGTCGCCGAAGACCAGCTGGGTGCCGTCCCAGAAGGCGTTGGCGTAGTCGCGGTCGTAGTGGACCGTCATCACGACCTCGATGCCCCGGCCGTCGTATGAGTCGCGGCCGTAGACCTCCTCGAAGAGCGCCAGCGAGCCGGTGATCCCGGTCGCGGCCTCGTCGACGCTCTCGTCGCCCGACTCGGGCTCACCCGCGGCGCGGGCCTTCTCCCCGGGCAGGTCGGTGCCGTTGTTCGCGGTGTAGACCGTCCAGTCCCCGGCCTCGGCGGTGGTCTCGCCGGCTTCGGGGGCGGGGGCCTGGGCGAGAACCCTGGTCAGGTGCTCGGCCCGGGCGGCTCGAAACGCGTTGTCCTGGTCGAGGCGGCCGGCGTCGAGCCGCTGCATGAGATACGGGGGCACGATCTGGCAGACGTGTTTCCGAGAAGTCATGGGCCTCAGCCAACCGTCATCTCCGGATGCGGGTCAAGGAGGTCGCGGCGGATAAGATCAGACGTCCCGTCCCGCGCCAGAAATCGAGCCGCTTCGCACATGTCCGAGATCCTCAAGGCCAATCTACGCAACGTCGCCATCGTTGCGCACGTCGACCACGGCAAGACCACGCTGGTCGACGCCATGCTGCGTCAGGCAGGCACGTTCACCGAGCACGAGGCCGAATCGGTCGCCGACCGGGTCATGGACTCCGGCGAGCTCGAGCGCGAGAAGGGCATCACCATCCTCGCGAAGAACACCGCCATCCACTACACCGGGCCGAGCGCGCCCGAGGGGATGACGATCAACATCATCGACACCCCCGGCCACGCCGACTTCGGTGGTGAGGTCGAGCGCGGCCTGTCGATGGTCGACGGGATCGTGCTGCTGGTGGACGCCTCCGAGGGCCCGCTCCCGCAGACCCGGTTCGTGCTGCGCAAGGCGCTCAACGCCGACATGCCGGTCGTGCTGGTGGTCAACAAGGTCGACCGCCCCGACGCCCGCATCGAGGAGGTCGTCGACGAGACGTACGAGCTCTTCATGGACCTGCTCGACGACTCCCACAGCCAGGACGCGCTCGACTTCCCGGTGATCTACGCCTCGGGCAAGGCCGGCGTCGCCTCGCTCGAGCAGCCCGGCAACGGCGAGCTGCCCGACTCCAAGGACCTGGAGCCGCTGTTCCAGACGATCATGGACACGATCCCGGCTCCGACGTACGTCGAGGGCGCGCCCCTCCAGGCCCACGTCACCAACCTCGACGCGAGCCCGTTCCTCGGCCGCCTCGCGCTGGTCCGCATCCACCAGGGCACCCTGAAGAAGGGCCAGAACGTCGCCTGGATGCGCCGTGACGGCGAGGTCAAGAACGTACGCATCACCGAGCTGCTCATCACCGAGGGCCTCGAGCGCAAGCCGGGCGAGATCGCCGGCCCCGGCGACATCGTCGCCATCGCCGGCATCCCGGACATCACCATCGGCGAGACCCTCGCCGACCCGGAGAACCCGGTCGCGCTGCCGCTCATCCACGTCGACGAGCCGGCCATCTCGATGACCATCGGCACCAACACCTCGCCGCTGGTCGGCAAGGTCAAGGGCTCGAAGGTCACCGCGCGCCTGGTCAAGGACCGCCTCGACTCCGAGCTCATCGGCAACGTGTCCCTGAAGATCCTCAACACCGAGCGTCCCGACGCCTGGGAGGTCCAGGGCCGTGGCGAGCTGGCGCTGGCGATCCTGGTCGAGCAGATGCGCCGCGAGGGCTACGAGCTGACCGTCGGCAAGCCGCAGGTGGTCACCAAGGAGATCGACGGCAAGATCCACGAGCCGTTCGAGCGCCTGACCATCGACGCTCCGGAGGAGTACCTCGGCGCCATCACCGAGCTGCTCGCGAACCGCAAGGGCCGCATGGAGGGCATGACCAACCACGGCACCGGCTGGGTGCGCATGGAGTTCATCGTCCCGGCCCGCGGCCTGATCGGCTTCCGCACCGAGTTCCTCACCGAGACCCGCGGCACCGGCATCGCCCACCACATCTCCGAGGGCTACGACCGCTGGGCCGGCGAGATCCGCTCGCGGAACAACGGCTCGCTCGTCGCCGACCGGGCCGGTGCGGCCACGGCGTACGCGATGACCTCGCTGCAGGAGCGCGGCGTCATGTTCGTCGAGCCGGCGACCGAGGTCTACGAAGGCATGATTGTCGGCGAGAACTCCCGCGCCGACGACATGGACGTCAACATCACCAAGGAGAAGCAGCAGACCAACGTCCGCTCCGCCACCTCCGACAACTTCGAGAAGCTCATCCCGCCGAAGAAGCTCTCGCTCGAGCAGTGCCTGGAGTTCTGCCGCGAGGACGAGTGCGTCGAGGTCACCCCCGACATGGTCCGCATCCGCAAGGTCGTCCTCGACCAGAACGACCGCGCCAAGATCGCCTCCCGCGCCCGCAAGGCCAACAAGTCCTGATCGACTCATCGGACGGCCGCCGACCCTCGTGGGTCGGCGGCCGTTCTCGTCGTCGGCCGGCTGCGACACTTCGACCATGACGCTCACGACGACCACCTCGCTGATCAGCTCGGCCTACGAGGAAGGCCGCGGTGTCGCCGCCTTCAACGCGATCAACCTGGAGACCGTCGAGGCGATCGCCACCGGAGCCGAGACCGCGAACCGGCCGGTCATCGTGCAGATCAGCGAGAACGCGGTGCGCTACCACCGCGGCCTGGCTCCCCTGGCCCAGGCCGCGATCGCGGTCGCGTCCGGCTCGACGATGCCGATCGCGCTCCATCTGGACCACGCGACCGACGAGCGCCTGGTCGGGATCGCGGTCGACCTCGGCTTCTCGTCGGTGATGTACGACGCCTCCCAGCTCCCCTACGACGACAACCTCGCCCGCACCGCCGCCGTCGCCCGCCGCTGCCACGACCGCGGCGCCCACGTGGAGGCCGAGCTCGGCGAGGTCGGGGGGAAAGACGGCGTTCACGCGCCCGGCGTACGCACCGACCCGGCCGAGGCGGCCGCGTTCGTCGCCGGCACCGGCGTCGACGCCCTCGCCGTCGCGGTCGGCTCGAGCCACAAGATGACCACCCGCGACGCGGCCCTGGACGAGGCGCTGATCGCGGAGCTCCGACGCGCCGTCGACGTACCGCTGGTGCTGCACGGCTCCTCCGGGGTGAGCGACGAAGGTCTCCGAGCCGCCATCGCCGCCGGGATGACGAAGATCAACGTCGCCACCCAGCTCAACAAGGCCTTCACCGGCGCCGTCCGCAACACCCTCAAAGCGGACCCGGCCCTGGTCGACCAGCGCCGCTACCTCTCGGTGCCGGCCGCGATGCGATGGCCGCCGAGGCCGCGCGGCTGCTCACCGTCATCTCGGGCTGATCGACGCCCTCGTTTCCCCAGTTTGGTGGAAGCGCTCCCACGGTCACAAAATCGTTACCGCCCGGCTACTTGACAGAGCCTTGTGAGCACGATCACACTCTCCCTAGTCCCGAGAGTGGAAGCGCTCTCACTCCCCACACAGACGTGCAGGAGCACCCCGTGTCCAAGATCTCCAAGTCCTGGCGCCGCGGTCTAGCCGCTGGCGCGGTCGCCACTCTCATCGCTGGTCTCGTCGGGGCCTGCGGCGGCAGCGACGACACCGGCGAGCAGGCCAAGCTCGGCAAGGACGACACCCTGACCATCACGACCTTCAGCGAGTTCGGCTACGGCGACCTCATCGAGCAGTGGAACGCCGACCCTGATCGCCCCTTCAAGGTCAAGCAGACCGTCGTTGCCGAGTGGGACACCTGGAAGCAGAGCCTCACCACCGGCCTGCAGTCGGGCGAGGGTCTCACCGACATCGTCGGCATCGAGGGCGACATGATGCCCGCGCTCGTCGCCGAGGGCGCCTCCGAGCAGTTCGTCGACCTCACCGACAAGGAGCTCGACAGCCGCTGGATGGAGTCGAAGTACCTCGAGGGCCAGACCGCCGACGGCAAGCAGATCGGCTATCCGACCGACGCCGGCCCCGAGGCGTTCTGCTACCGCGCCGACCTCTTCGAGAAGGCCGGCCTCCCGAGCGACCGCGAGGCCGTGAAGGAGCTCTTCAAGGACTGGGACACCTACTTCGCCACCGGCGAGCAGTTCAAGAAGAAGATGCCGAAGACGGCCTGGTACGACTCCAGCGGCTCGATCGCCCAGGCGATGCTCAACCAGGTGGAGTACCCGTTCCAGACCAAGGACCAGAAGGTCGACGCCGACAACCCGGAGCTCCGGGCGGTCTACGACACGGTCTCGCAGCACGCCGACACCCAGTCGACGAAGGTCGAGCAGTGGGGCGAGGACTGGATGGCCAACTTCACCAACGACGGCTTCGCGACCATCCCCTGCCCGGGCTGGATGTTCGCCAACATCAAGGACTCCGCGCCTGAGGTGAAGGGCTGGGACATCGTCGACGCCTTCCCGGGCGGCGGCGGCAACTGGGGCGGCTCCTACCTCGCCGTCCCGGCGCAGTCGGAGCACCAGGAGGAGGCCAAGGAGTTCGCCAACTACCTGACCAACGCCGAGTCCCAGGTCGCTGCCTCGAAGGTGGCCGGCAACTTCCCGGCCAACCTGGAGGCGCAGACGACCCTGGCCGACGAGAACGCCACCGACCCCTACTTCAACAACGCCCCGACCTCGCAGATCCTCGCCAGCCGCGCGGAGGCCGTGCCGGCGGGCGTCCCGTTCAAGGGTGACAAGTACTCCGACATCCTGGGCCTCTTCCAGCAGGCGATCCGACGTGTCGACGAGGGCACCGACCCCGAGAAGTCGTGGGCGACCTTCCTCGAGGGCGTCGAAGGAATGTCCTGATCCATGCCGACCACCACCTCTGCCCCGGTCGAGAACGCCACCCCGGCGCCCTCGACCGGGGCAGCACCCCGCCGCCAGGCGTGGCGTAACCGGCTCTCCCGGTGGGACTTCAAGCTCTCGCCCTACCTCTACGTCGCGCCGTTCTTCCTGGTGTTCATCGTCATCGGGCTCTACCCGATGCTCTACACCGGCTACCTGTCCTTCTTCTCCTGGCCTGCCTACGGGTCCGAGGTCGGCCCGTGGGTCGGCTGGGACAACTACGCCCACGTGCTCGGTGACTCGGTCTTCCGCAAGGCCTTCTGGAACACCATCGGGATCTTCCTGCTCTCCTCGGTACCGCAGATCATCGTGGCGACGATCCTCGCCGCGCTGCTCGACACGCAGCTCCGTGGCCGCACCCTGTGGCGGATGAGCATCCTGCTGCCCTTCGTGGTCGCCCCCGCGGCGTCCGCGATGATCTTCGGCGCGATCTTCGCCGACGGCACCGGCCTGATCAACCAGACGCTCGCCGGGTTCGGCTTCCCGAAGGTGCCCTGGCACGCCGACCGGTTCGCCAGCTGGACCGCGATCGCGACCATGGTCAACTGGCGCTGGACGGGCTACAACGCGCTGATCATCCTCGCCGCCATGCAGGCGATCCCGCGAGACCTCTACGAGGCGGCCGACATCGACGGCGCCTCCAAGGTGAGGCAGTTCTTCCACGTCACCCTGCCCTCGATCCGGCCGACGATGATCTTCGTCATCGTCACCTCGACCATCGGTGGCCTGCAGATCTTCACCGAGCCGCGGATCTTCGACACCAACCTGCGGTTCCAGGGCGGCTCCGACTTCCAGTACACGACCTTGACGATGTACGTCTTCAACACCGCCCAGACCACGACCAACCCGTATCCGCGGGCGGCCGCCGCGGCCTGGGTGCTCTTCCTCATCATCGTGGGGATCGCCTTGGTCAACTTCCTGGTCACCCGGGCCGTTCAGCGTAGGAGCCTCCGATGAGCAAGAGACCTGGATTCCTCGTGTACGGCCTGCTCACAGCGTTCTTGATCGGCTCGGCCTTCCCCCTCTACTGGTCGTTCGTCATCGGGTCCGTGACCCGCCAGCGGGCGATCCAGTCGCCTCCCCCGCTGGTCCCGGGCGGACACTTCTTCGACAACGCCGCCCGGGTCTTCGACCGGATCGACTTCTGGACGGCGCTGCTCAACTCGATCATCGTCTCCGGGGTCTCGGCTGCCTCGGTGGTGCTGTTCTCGACCCTGGCCGGCTACTCCTTCGCCAAGCTCCGCTTCCGCGGAGCCAACGCGGCGATGGTCTTCGTGGTCGCCACCTTGGCGGTGCCGACCCAGCTCGCACTGGTGCCGATGCTCAAGCAGTTCTCCAGCCTCGGCCTGACCGGCACCCTCCCTGCCGTGATCCTGCCGTGGCTGGTGACCGCGTTCGGCGTCTTCTTCATGCGGCAGTACCTGGTCGACGCGATCCCCGACGAGCTCATCGACGCAGCCCGCGTCGACGGTGCGTCCATGATCCGTACGTTCTGGACAGTCGCCCTCCCCGCCGCACGACCGGCCATGGCGATCCTCGGCCTGTTCACCTTCATGCAGGTGTGGACCGACTTCATGTGGCCGCTGATCGTGCTGCAGGGCTCCGACGTACAGACCCTGCAGACCGCGCTGGACGCCCTCAAGGTCGCGCCCGGACAGGGGCATGCCGACATGGCACTGGTCCAGGCCGGAACGATCCTCGCGACCGTGCCCCTACTTCTGTTGTTCATCGCCACCGGCCGCCACCTGGTGTCCGGCATCATGCAAGGAGCCGTCAAGGGATGAATCTCTCGACAAACCCAGCCCGCGCCGAGCGTACGTTTCCCCAGGACTTCCTCTGGGGTGCGGCGACGGCTTCCTACCAGATCGAGGGAGCCATCGACGAGGACGGACGTACACCCAGCAACTGGGACACCTTCACCAAGGTGCCGGGGGCGATCCTCAACGGCGACACCGGCGAGGTGGCCTGCGACCACTACCACCGGGTGCCCGAGGACGTCGCGCTGATGAAGCGCCTCAACCTGGCCTCGTACCGGTTCTCGACGGCGTGGCCGCGGATCCGTCCCGACGGCGGAAAGGTCAACCAGGCGGGGCTCGACTTCTACAGCCGTCTCGTCGACGAGCTGCTCGAGGCCGAGATCGCGCCGTGGATCACGCTCTACCACTGGGACCTGCCGCAGGCGCTGGAGGACCAGGGCGGCTGGACCAGCCGGGACACGGCCTACCGGTTCGTGGAGTACTCCACGACCGTCTACGACGCGCTCTCCGACCGCGTCGACAACTGGACGACGCTGAACGAGCCGTGGTGCTCGGCGTTCCTCGGCTACTCCGGTGGCCAGCACGCACCGGGTCGCCAGGAGGGCGTGGCCGGCATCGTCGCGGCCCACCACCTCATGCTCGGGCACGGGCTCGTGATCAACGAGCTGCGCGCCCGCGGCGCGACGCCGGAGAACGGCAAGTCCCTCGGCATCACCCTCAACCCGACGGTCGTCGACCCCTACGACGCCGACCGTCCCGAGGACGTCGACATGACCCGGCGGATCGACGGCCTGCACAACCGGGTGTTCCTCGACCCGCTGTTCCGGGGCAAGTACGCCGACGACCTGGCCGCGGACACCGAGGGCCTGACCTTCCAGGGCCGGCCGTGGCAGGACTGGGTGCTCGAGGGCGACCTGGAGGTCATCTCCGCACCGCTCGACGTGCTCGGGGTCAACTTCTACTTCGGCAACGCCATCGCGGCGGAGCCGTTCGAGATCGACCCCGACCAGGTGCTGGGCAGCCGGCTCGTGCACTCCGACCTGCCGCGGGGGAACCCCTACCCCGGCGCCGAGTTCGTCACCCCGCGTACGGGCCGTGACACGACCGCCCGCGACTGGGAGATCGACCCGGTCTGGCTGACCCGGCTGCTGACCCGGCTCAGCGGTGAGTACGGTGCCCCGCCCATCTACATCACCGAGAACGGGGCCTACTACGATGATGTGGTGGAGGATGGCGCCGTGCACGACAGCGCCCGACTCGACTACATCGACACGCACCTGCGGGCGACCCTCGACGCGATGGAGCAGGGTGCGGACGTACGCGGCTACTTCGCCTGGTCCCTGCTCGACAACTTCGAGTGGAGCTACGGCTACGCGCACCGGTTCGGGATCGTGCACGTGGACTTCGAGACCCAGGTGCGTACGCCGAAGGACAGCGGCCTCTGGTTCGCCGATGTCGCGGCCAACAATCGGGTGCCGGCCCGGAAGGAATAGGCACTGTCGTGAACATGCCCACGCTCGACGAGGTCGCTCGGCTGGCTGGTGTCAGCCGGGCGACCGCGTCGCGTGCCATCAACGGCGGCTCCCGCGTTTCCGCGAAGGCCGCTGAGGCCGTGTCCGAAGCGGTCCGCACGCTCGGCTACACCCCCAACCCGGCGGCGCGGTCGCTGGTCACGCGGCGCACCGACTCGGTCGCGCTGGTCGTGCCCGAGCCCGACGAGCGGGTCTTCTCCGACCCGTTCTTCGCGCGCACGCTGCACGTCGTCACACGGGTCCTGTCCGAGCGCGACCTGCAGGTGGTGCTGCTGATCGCACAGGGCGGCGAGGAGGAGCGGATGCTGCGCTACCTGCGCGGACGCCACGTCGACGGGGCCATCGTCGTCTCTCACCACCGCAGCGACGCCCTTCCGGACCATCTGGCCGCCATCGGCCTGCCGAACGTCTTCATCGGCCGCCCTTGGACCAGCGAGGACTTGGTGTCCTACGTCGACAGCGACAACGTCGGCGCCGGGCGGCAGGCGACCCGCGTCCTGGTCGATCGCGGCTGCCGAAGGATCGGCACCATTGCCGGACCAGCCGACATGCACGCCGGCTGGGACCGGCTGACCGGCTGGCGGGCCGAGCTCGCCGAGAACGGCCTGTCGGACGAGGCCATGGTCGAAGGCGACTTCACCGAGGACGGCGGCGCGGTCGCCTGCGGGCGCCTCCTCGACGCCCACCCCCACCTCGACGGCATCTTCGCCGCCTCGGACCTGATGGCTGCCGGCGCCCTGCGCTGCCTGGGCGAGCGCGGCCTGCGTGTGCCCGATGACATCGCCCTGATCGGCTTCGACGACCTGGGCACGGCAGCACGCACGCTTCCGCCGCTCACCACCATGACCAACCCGATCGTCGCGATGGCCACCGAGGCTTGCCGGCTTCTCCTCGCCCAGCTCGACGGCACCACCACCCTCCCGCGGCGGGTCGTCTTCGCGCCCGAGCTGGTGCGGCGTACGTCTGCCTGACCTGACGCCCCGCTCGGTACGCCCGCATATCGGAGTGCGGACGCGACCCGGGCATGCCCGCGGCAAGGCTGTTAGCGTCGTGCGGCGATGCCACATCGCAATTCGACTGGCAGCGTGCCCCGCCTGAAGTCGGCTTCCCGAGTCGACTTCCGCTCACCGGACCTCGAGGACGGTCAGCACCTGTGGCGGATGGCAACGAAATCTCGGGTACTCGACGTCAATGCCTCGTACGCCTACCTGCTGTGGGCGCGCGACTTCGCAGAGACGTCGCTCATCGCGACCGTCGATGACGATCCAGGAGGATTCGTCACCGGCTATCTCCGTCCGGACGATCCGGAGAGCCTGATGATCTGGCAGGTCGCCGTCGACGAGCAGCACCGCGGCCAGGGCCTGGCCCGCCGCATGCTCGACGAGCTCGTCGACCGCCTCGCCGTCGACCAGGGCGTACGCCACCTGGAGACGACCATCACCGCGGACAACAGCGCCTCCATCGCCCTGTTCACCTCGTTCGCGAACGCACGCGGCGCCCCGATCGAGCGCACGCCGCTCTTCGAGGCCGCGATGTTCCCCGACGGGCACGACGCGGAGCTGCTGTTCCGCATCGGCCCGTTCCCACCCGCACGACCCGATCACGGAGGTGTCATACCCATGACGACGACCACCGAGCCCGCCACTGCGATCTTCGACTCCCTGGAGTCACAGGTCCGCAGCTACTGCCGCAGCTGGCCCGCCGTGATGACCCACTCCCAGGGCGCCACCGTCACCAGCGAGGGCGGGACCGAGTACCTGGACTTCTTCGCCGGGGCCGGCGCGCTCAACTACGGGCACAACAACCCCGCGCTGCTGGAGCCGCTACTCGACTATCTGCGCGAGGGCCGCATCCTGCACTCCCTGGACATGCACACCAGCGCGAAACGGGACTTCCTGCAGGCCTTCTCGGACCTGATCCTCGAGCCGCGCGACCTCGACTACAAGGTGATGTTCCCCGGTCCGACCGGGACCAACTCCGTCGAGGCCGCGCTCAAGCTGGCGCGCAAGGTGACCGGGCGACAGCACGTGCTGTCGTTCACCAACGCCTTCCACGGGATGACGCTCGGCTCGCTGGCGGTGACCGGCAACTCGATGAAGCGCAAGGGCGCGGGCATCCCGCTGACCAACAGCTCGAAGATCCCGTACGACGACTACTTCAACGGTGCCGTCGACGACTTCATGTGGCTGGAGCGGGTGCTCCAGGACAGCGGCTCCGGCGTCGACAAGCCGGCCGCGATCATCGTGGAGTCCGTCCAGGGCGAGGGCGGCCTCAACGCCGCCCGGCTGGAGTGGCTCAAGGCGCTCTCGGACCTGTGCCGCGAGTACGACATCATCTTGATCGTCGACGACGTGCAGGCCGGCTGCGGACGTACCGGCACCTTCTTCAGCTTCGAGGAGGCCGGGTTCTCCCCCGACATCGTCTGTCTGTCGAAGTCGATCTCCGGCTTCGGCCTGCCGATGGCGCTGACCCTGATCCGGCCCGAGCTGGACCAGTTCGAGCCCGGTGAGCACAACGGCACCTTCCGCGGTCACAACCTCGCCTTCGTCACCGGCCGGGCGGCGTTGGAGACGTACTGGGCCGACGACTCCTTCCAGAAGGACGTCCAGGCGAAGGCCGCCGAGCTGCGGGACGGGCTGACCGAGGTCGCCGAGCGGTACGAGGGTGCGACCGTCCGCGGCCGCGGCCTGCTGACCGGCATCGCCTTCCCGGACGTCAGCGCGGCCGGGAAGATCGCGACGGCGGCGTACGAGCGGGGCCTGCTGGTCGAGACCTCCGGCCCCGAGGACGAGGTCCTCAAGACGATGCCGCCGCTGACCATCACCTCCGAGGAGCTCGCCCGCGGTCTCGCCATCGTCGAGGAGGCCACCGCGTCCGTCCTCGGCGACGGCAACCCCGCCTGACCTCCCCGACAGCTGAAACGAGAGAACATGCGCGTCACCTATCTGGAAGACCTCGACGAGACCGACCGAGACGTACGCGTCGAGTCCGAGCACGGCACCTGGCGCAGCCGCCGGATCGTGCTGGCCCGCGAGGGCGTCGGCTTCTCCTTCCACGAGACCAACATCCCCGCCGGGACGACGAACGAGTTCTGGTACGCCAACCACATCGAGTGCGTCTACTGCGTCGGCGGTGAGGGCGAGCTCCTCGACCGCGAGACCGGAGAGACGTACGAGATCCGCGACGGGATGTGCTACCTGCTCGACAAGCACGACAAGCACACCGTCACCGCCCATACCGATCTGCGCCTGATCTGCACCTTCAACCCGCCGGTCACCGGCCGGGAGGTGCACGACGAGGACGGCGTCTACCCGCTCCTCACCGAGCCCAAGGAGGTAACTGCATGACCGCTGCCACCGAACACATCGAGGACGTGTACCCCACCCGTCTCGAAGAGGGGTTCAGCACGCTCCCCCGCCAGGACGAGGTCGTCTGGGGCACCGCGGCCGACGGGCCGATTGACCAGCAGACGCTCGACTCCTACGACGAGCGCGGCTACCTGACCGTCCCCGAGCTGATCACGCGCGAGGAGGTCGCCGAGCTGCGCGCCGAGCTGCACCGGCTCAGCAACGACCCGGACACCCGGGCCGACGAGCGCACCATCATCGAACCCGCCTCGCAGGAGGTGCGCTCGATCTTCGAGGTGCACAGGACCAGCGACCTCATCGCCCGGCTGGCAGCCGACCCGCGCGTGGTCGGCCGGGCCCGGCAGGTCCTGGGGTCGGACGTCTACATCCACCAGAGCCGGATCAACTTCAAACCCGGCTTCGGCGGCGGTGACTTCTACTGGCACTCCGACTTCGAGACCTGGCACGCCGAGGACGGCCTGCCCCGGATGCGGACCGCCAGCATCTCGATCTCGCTGACCGACAACCACTCCTTCAACGGACCGCTGATGATCATGCCCGGCACGCACCGGACGTACGTCTCGTGCGGCGGCGCCACTCCCGAGGACAACTACAAGTCCTCGCTGGTGATGCAGGGGGCGGGCACCCCGGACCAGGAGACCATCACGAAGATGGCGGACACCTACGGGATCGACGTGCTCGCCGGCGCCGCCGGCAGCGCGGTCATGTTCGACTGCAACTGCATGCACGGGTCCAACGGCAACATCACGCCCTACCCGCGCTCGAACGTCTTCCTGGTGTTCAACAGCGTTGAGAACACCGCGGTCGAGCCGTTCTCGGCCCCGAGGCCGCGGCCCACCTTCATCGGGGCGCGCGACTTCACTCCGGTGGGCTGACCCCTCCGCCGCCCGGCCGCCGGCCCCATCGGGTCGGCGGCCGTTCGCGTCTGCGCACCCGTGCTGGAGCGGCGTACGTCTGCCTGATCTCTGCCTACCCCTAGTCTGTGCGCATGACACGCACCCGCGCCTTCTCGGGCGCCACCACCGGCGCGGCACTGCTCGTGCTGCCGCTCGGTCTGTCTCTGACGGCCTGCGGCGGCTCGGACAAGGACTACGTGCAGGAGAAGACGGTCGAGCGGATCGCGACCGAGCAGCTCACCAACGCCATCGGCGTCACGCCCGAGGATCTCGACTGCCCCGGTGATCTCGAGGGCAAGGTCGGCACGGAGATGACCTGCGTCCTCACCTCCGAGGGCGAGAAGTACGACGCGATCCTCACCGTCGACGACGTCGACGGTGGCCGGGTCCACTTCCAGATCGACGTGCCGCCCAACGCCACGGAGTGAGCCCACGGAGTCCCCGGAACCGATAACCTCTTGAGACGTGTCCCCTCATGCGAGGCCCTTCTTCGAACATGTCGCGCGCGTGTGCGACGGAACGCCCTACAAGGCGACCGAGACGGCGCGCGGTTTCGACGTGGAGCTCGACCTGGCCGACGAACGCTGGCACCCCCTGCTGCTGGCCGCCAAGCTGCACTGGGTCTTCACCTACCACGTCTCGATGCCGACCCGGAGCTCGTACGCGATCATCGAGGACACCCGCAGCCTCGTCTGGTTCGGCGACGTGCCCCACACGCAGAGGACCGGCGTACGCCGCATCGAGGCCGATGACGAGCAGACCGACCAGGGCGTGTGGACCGTGCACGACCCCGAGGCCGTTCCCGACACCGACCAGTACCGTTTCGACGCCGAGGAGGGGCGCACGCTGATCACCAGCGTCGCTCGGCTCTACGCGCTGCAGCAGCGCGGCGCGCGGCACGAGGGGGCGGGCTTCTCCGTCGCCGTCGGCCTGGTCGTGACGCTCTCGGTGATCGCGACCCTCATCGGCGTCGCGGTGATTCTCAACCTTCTCGGGACGTTCGGCGCGCCGTCGTAATCAATTCGTAAAGCCATCTGTGTGATGCTGGCCCGCATGGATCCGATCGGCGAGGCGAAACGGCAGTGGATCGCGCACGGCTGGGCCGATGCCGCCGACGGGATGGCGCTGGTGACCTCGCTCGTGCGCGTGCACCAGCTCGTGATGGAGCGCGTCGACGCCGCGCTGCGCCCCCACGACCTCTCCTTCGCCCGCTACGAGGTGCTCCGCCTCCTCTCCTTCACCCAGGACGGCCAGCTCCCGATGGCCAAGCTCGGCTCCCGCCTCCAGGTGCACCCCGCCTCGGTGACCAGCGCCGTCGCCCGCCTGGAGAAGCAGGGCTTCGTACGCCGCAGCCGCTCCGTCGACGACGGGCGCGTGGTCCTCGCCGCCATCTCCGACGCCGGGCGCGAGGTCGTCGAGGCGGCCACGATCTCGCTCAACAGCGAGGTCTTCGAGAAGCCCGGGATCGAGGACGTACCCGCCGTGACCGCGCTGCTCACCCAGCTCCGGGCAGCCTCCGGGGACACGGTCGACTAGGACGTGGCGTAGCCGCGGAGCCGGCTATCTCCAGAGCACGAAGTAGTAGACGAGCAGCGGGATCACGGGCGCCAGAAGAAGCCAGGGCGTGGCCGGCGAGAGCCTGTTGATCAGGCGTACGCCGACCACTGCCATCACGCCGAGGAGCACCGAGATCACGAAGAGCCCCTCGCGCGCGCCGCCCTTGTCGGCACCGGTCGCGCCGAGCGCGGCCATCGCCAGGGAGTGCAGGAGGACGACCGCGCAGAGCAACGAGGATGCGACGTACTTCTTGACCTGCTCGATGTGCACGGGATCAGCTCTTCTTGACGTATTCCGACTTCAGCTGCATCGGCCCGATGCCTTCTATCCTGCAGTCGATGTCGTGGCCGCCGAAGCCGTCGCCGAGTCGGATGTTCTTGACCTTGGTGCCGACCTTGACGACGAGGGAGGATCCTTTGACCTTCAGGTCCTTGATCACGGTGATCGAGTCGCCATCGGCGAGTGGAGTCCCGTGGGCATCGGTGATCTGCCCGCCGCCGGTGGACTCGGTCTCCTCAGGGTTCCACTCGTGCCCGCACATCGGGCAGACGAGCAGGGCGCCCTGCTCGTAGGAGTAGGCCTCGGAACATTCCGGGCATGGGGGCAGTGCGTCGGTCATCGGACTCTCTTCGAAGTTGTCAACGGTCAGGGTGGTCGGCTCAGTCGTCGGCGACCGTCAGCTCGTCCTCGAACTCGCTGCGGGTCTCGGCGAGGTTGAACAGGATGGTCCGGGCGGAGACCAGGAGGTCGCGGACCTCGGGGATGCTGATGGAGTAGACGACCTCGCTCCCCTGTCGGTAGGAGGCGACCAGCGAGGTACGTCGCAGCACCGAGAGCTGCTGCGACAGGTTGCTGGGCTCGATCGCGATCCGTTCCAACAGCTCGTGGACGGCGTGGTCGCGCTCTGCGAGCAGCTCCAGGATGCGGATCCGTGCGGGATGGCCGAGGGTGCGGAAGAACTGGGCTTTGGCCTGGTAGAGCGGGACGCTCATCGAGCCCTCCGTCGAACGAGGATGAACAGGATTTCTGGGACGAGGCTATGATACATGACTTGAAGACATCTTCATGTCATGAATCTGTTTCCCGCTCGACCTTCAGGAGCACACCGTGGCCAACGTGAGCGCCAGCCGGATCGAGATCGGCGATGTCATCACCATTCCGGGGACGCCGATGCGTCGGTGCCGCGTTCGTCTGATCCGATCAGCCGCGCCGGGCGTCGTGTGGCTGTATCTGACCGATTCGACGGGCGAGCGGCTCCGTCGTCACGTCGCGCTCCCGCTGGACCAGAGCGTCCTGCGCCACCACACGGCGCCGTCCGATCCCGAGCAGATCCCGGAAGACGGCTAGATGCTCGAGGTGTCGTCGATGTCGCTCGCGGACCTGAGAGATCGTGCCGTCGCCCTGTTGCCGGGCAGGGAGGACTGGGAGGCGGTCAGACGGGACCCGAAGAGGGACCTGGTCGCCGGGGTCACGGTCGCCGTCGTAGCGCTGCCGCTGGCGCTCGCGTTCGGGGTCTCCTCCGGGATGGGAGCGTCGGCGGGGATCGTGACGGCTGTGGTCGCAGGCGTCGTCGCGGCGGTGTTCGGCGGCTCGAACCTGCAGGTCTCCGGGCCGACCGGGGCGATGACGGTCGTGCTGGTCCCGATCATCCACGACTTCGGCCGCGACGGCGTACTGATGGTCGGGCTGCTGGCTGGGATCATGCTGCTGATCGCCGCCGGGCTCGGTCTCGGGAAGCTCGTGCGCTACCTGCCGATCCCGGTGATCGAGGGATTCACGGTGGGTATCGCTGTGGTGATCGGGCTGCAGCAGGTGCCGGCCATGTTCGGGATCGACGGCGGCGAGTTCGAGCACACCTGGCAGGTCGCTCTCGACGTTGTCCACCGCTGGCTCGGGCAGCCACAGTGGGCGCCCGTGGTGATGGCGCTGCTGGTGGCGGCGCTCATCCTGGCCGCACAGCGGTGGCGCCCGGCGGTGCCGTGGTCGCTGGTCGCGATCGTGCTGGCCACCGTCGCCGGACTGTGGCTACCCGTCGAAGGGATCGGCGACCTGCCGCCCGGCCTACCCGCACCGGACGCCGGATTCGTCTCGCTGTCCGGGCTGACCGCCCTGGTCCCCGCGGCTGCGGCCGTTGCCGCGCTGTCTGCGCTGGAGAGCCTGCTGTGCGCGACCGTGGCCGACTCGATGACCGTGGACCAGTCCCACGACCCCGACCGCGAGCTCGTCGGCCAGGGGCTGGCGAACCTCGCGGTGCCGTTCTTCGGTGGCGTCCCTGCAACGGCGGCGATCGCGCGCACCGCCGTCAACGTGCGCGCCGGGGCGGGCTCCAAGCTGGCCGCGGCCACCCATGCCGTGGCCCTGCTGGTGATCATGAGCGCGTTGACCGGTCCTGTCGCGCACATCCCGCTCGCGGCACTCGCCGGCGTGCTGCTGGCCACCTGCGTACGCATGATCGAGGTCGCCTCCGTCCTCGCGCTGCTGCGCTCGACCCGTGGTGACGCGGTCGTCCTGGTGCTCACCTTCGTGGTGACGGTCGCCTTCGATCTCGTCGATGCGGTGATCGCAGGCCTGCTGGTCTCGATCCTGTACGCACTGCGGCAGATCGCCCGGAGCGCGGTCGTCAAGCGGGTCGAGCCGTTCGGGCCCACCCACGGAACGCACTCCGAGGAGGAGCACGAGCTGCTGAAGAAGCACATCGTGGTGTACCGCTTCGACGGACCGCTCTTCTTCGCCGCTGCCCACCGCTTCCTGCTCGAGCTCTCCGAGGTCGCCGATGTCCGGGTCGTGGTGCTGAGGATGTCCCGGGTGACCACGATCGACGCGACAGGCGCGAAGGTCCTGGACGAGGTCATCTCCCGTCTTGAACGACGGGGCAAGGTCGTCATGATCTCGGGCATCTCGCCGGAGCACGCCGAGGTTCTGGCCCGCCTCGGGGTCGCCGACCACCTGCGCCGCGACAACCGCATCCACAGCACGACCCCGGAGGCGATCTCCCGCGCACTGGAACTGGTGGCCGAGCACGCTACAACCTGAGGCCGGGAGGCCTGCCGAAGAAGGCATCCCGCCCACCCGTCGAATCGCGTACTGGCGAGTACGTGATCCACGACCTATGCTGGAATTACTTGGACGTCCAACTATTCCCTGGGAGCATCGCCCATGTCCGACCTCCACATCCCCCAGAACCACGTACGGATCGTGACCGCGAGCAGTCTGTTCGACGGTCACGACGCGGCGATCAACATCATGCGCCGGATCTTCCAGGCGCAGGGATGCGAGGTGATCCACCTCGGCCACAACCGCTCGGTGACCGAGATCGCCGACGCCGCCGTCCAGGAGGACGCGCACTGCGTGGCGGTCTCTTCCTACCAGGGCGGGCACGTGGAGTTCTTCGAGTATCTGGTGTGCGCCCTCAAGGAGCGCGGCGCCGGCCACGTCAAGGTCGTGGGCGGTGGCGGCGGCGTGATCGTTCCCTACGAGATCGAGCGGCTGGCCAACTCCGGCGTCAAGATCTTCTCCCCCGAGGACGGCCAGCGGCTGGGGCTCCCGGGGATGATCAACACGGTCGTACGCGACATCGACCGCGACCTGTGGCCCACCTTCCCCATCACCCCCAACGGCGTGATCGCGGGCTACGGGCTCTCCATCGGACGCGCGATCACCGGTGCCGAGCAGGGCCGGCTCCCCGAGGACTTCCTGACCCGGCTGCGTGAGGCCGACCAGGCCGTCGTGCTCGGTGTCACCGGCACCGGCGGCTCCGGCAAGTCGTCGCTCACCGACGAGCTGGTCCGGCGGCTGCGGGTCGACCAGGAGGACAAGATCCGCATCGGCGTACTCGCCATCGACCCCACCCGGCGGCGCGGCGGCGGTGCGCTGCTGGGCGACCGGATCCGGATGAACTCGCTCGCCGCCATCACCGACGGTGGCTCGACGACGTACTACCGCTCGCTGGCCACCCGCGGCGGCCACGAGGTGCCCGAGCACTTCGGCGACGTGCTCACCGTGATGAAGGCCGCCGTCGACCTCGTCATCGTCGAGACCCCCGGCATCGGCCAGGGCGACACCGGGATCAGCGACTTCGTCGACGTCTCGCTCTACGTGATGACGCCCGAGTTCGGCGCCGCATCGCAGCTGGAGAAGATCGACATGCTCGACTTCGCCGACGTCGTGGCGATCAACAAGTTCGAGCGGCGCGGGGCCGAGGACGCACTGCGCGACGTGTCCCGCCAGCTCGTCCGCAACCGGGAGGCGTTCACCTCCTCCCCCGACGACATGCCCGTCTTCGGCACCTCGGCCGCCGCCTTCGACGACGACGGCGTCACCGCGCTCTACCAGCACCTGCGCGGGCTCCTCGCCGAGGCGGGGCTCGCCATCAGCGAGGGCGTCCTTCCCCGGGTCTCGACCCGCCACTCGACCGGCCTCCATCCGATCATCCCCGAGAGGCGGGTCCGCTACCTCGCCGAGATCGCCGGCGACGTACGCGACTACCACGCCCGCACCGTCGAGCTCGTCGCCGCGGCGCGGAAGGAACAGGCCTACGAGATCGTCGCTGCGGACCACCCCGAGCTCGAGGCTCCTGCCGGCGAGATCCCGGACGACCTGCGCAAGCAGCTCTCCTCCTGGCAGGAGACCAGGGAGACGTACGCCGCCGACGAGAGCGGCCGCACGTCGCTCGCCGGCAACTACATCCCGCGGGTGTCGACCCCGCGCTACACCGACCGTGGCGAGCTGACCCGGTTCCTGCGCAACGAGAACCTGCCCGGGTTCTTCCCGTTCACCGCGGGCGTCTTCCCCTACAAGCGAGCCAACGAGGATCCCGCGCGGATGTTCGCCGGCGAGGGCGACCCGTTCCGCACCAACCGCCGCTTCAAGCTGCTCTCCGAGGGCCAGCCCGCCACCCGGCTCTCGACCGCGTTCGACTCGGTGACGCTCTACGGCCGTGATCCCGACGTACGCCCCGACATCTACGGCAAGGTCGGCACCTCCGGCGTCTCGGTGGCGACGCTGGACGACATGAAGGCGCTCTACGACGGCTTCGACCTGCTGGCCCCGACGACCTCGGTGTCGATGACGATCAACGGTCCGGCGCCGACGATCCTGGCGTTCTTCCTCAACACCGTGATCGACCAGGCACGCGAGCGCGGTATCGACCCGGCGAAGGCGCTGCAGACGGTCCGCGGCACGGTGCAGGCCGACATCCTCAAGGAGGACCAGGGCCAGAACACCTGCCTGTTCTCCACGGAGTTCTCGCTGCGCTGCATGGCCGACATCCAGGAGTGGTTCATCGAGAACGGGGTGCGCAACTTCTACTCGGTGAGCATCTCCGGCTATCACATCGCCGAGGCCGGGGCAAACCCCATCTCCCAGCTCGCCTTCACGCTCGCCAACGGCTTCACCTATGTGGAGTCCTACCTGGCCCGCGGCATGGACATCGACGACTTCGCGCCCAACCTGTCCTTCTTCTTCTCCAACGGGATGGACCCGGAGTACTCCGTCATCGGCCGCGTCGCCCGCCGGATCTGGGCGATCGCGATGCGGGAGCGCTACGGCGCCTCGGAGCGCTCGCAGAAGCTGAAGTACCACATCCAGACCTCGGGCCGGTCCCTGCACGCGCAGGAGATGGACTTCAACGACATCCGCACCACGCTGCAGGCGCTCATCGCGATCTACGACAACGCCCAGTCGCTGCACACCAACGCCTTCGACGAGGCCGTGACCACCCCGTCCGAGGAGTCGGTGCGGCGCGCCCTGGCGATCCAGCTGATCATCAACCGCGAGTGGGGCCTGGCGTTCAACGAGAACCCGCTCCAGGGCTCCTTCATCATCGACGAGCTCACCGACCTCGTCGAGGAGGCCGTACTGAAGGAGTTCGACCGGATCTCCGAGCGCGGCGGCGTGCTCGGCGCGATGGAGACCGGCTACCAGCGCGGCAAGATCCAGGACGAGTCGATGCTCTACGAGCACCGCAAGCACGACGGCACGCTGCCGATCGTCGGCGTCAACACGTTCGTACGCGACACCAACGGCGCCCCCGCCGGCCCCGTCGAGCTCGCCCGGGCGACCGAGACCGAGAAGAAGTCCCAGCTCGACCGCGTCCACGCCTTCCAGGCCGCCCACTCCCGTGAGGCGGAAGAGGCGATCGTACGTCTCAAGCAGGCCGCCACCTCCGACGAGAACGTCTTCGCCGCGCTCATGGACGCGGCTCGCGTCTGCTCGCTCGGCCAGGTCACCGAGGCGTTCTTCGAGGTCGGCGGGCAGTATCGGCGCAACGTGTGAGGTGTTCCTTCGGCAAGGTATGCAGCCGAAGGAACGCATCCCGCGCGGAAGTCCGCACGGGATGTGCGCCTTGACCTGCATACCTTGACGGAGGAACCACATGCACGACGACCTGGGCACCCCGTACGACGGCCCGCGCCCCGCGACCCGAGTGGTCTCGCTGGTCCCGTCGCTGACCGAGGCGCTCGTCTCGATCGCGGCGGACCGGGTCGTCGGGGCGACGGACTGGTGCACGCATCCGGCAGACCTCGACGTGCCGCGCGTGCGCGGCACCAAGAACCCCGATCTGGCCGCGATCGCGGCGCTGGCGCCGGACGTGGTGGTGGCCAACAAGGAGGAGAACCGGGAGCTGGACGTACGCCGGCTGCGGGAGCGGGGCGTCCGGGTCTGGGTCACGGACATCGAGACGGTCCCCCAGGCGATCGCGTCCATGGAGAACCTTCTCGACGGCCTCGGCTGGGACCGCCCGAGCTGGCTCGCGGAGGCTCGCCGGCTCTGGTGCGGGCCGCTCCCCCGGGTCACTCGCCGGGTGGTGGTGCCGATCTGGCGGGACCCGTGGATGGTGGTCGGCTCACGGACGTTCACCGGAGACCTGCTGCGGCGGCTGGGCTGGGAGAACGTCTTCGGCGAGCACGCGGACCGCTATCCGCACGTCGAGTTGGCCGAGATCGACGGCGCCGGAGCCGACGCCGTGCTGCTGCCCGACGAGCCGTACGTCTTCACCGCCGAGGACGGCCCGGAGGCGTTCTCGCGGACGCCGACCGAGCTGGTCAGCGGCCGGCTGATCACCTGGTACGGACCGAGTCTGGTCGAGGCACATCGGTGGGCAGCCGGCTGATCGCCGGCACCTGAGCCAACCCGTTGATGATGACCGAGAAGACCAGCAGCGCGAGCGCCCATCCCGGCTGACCCGCGTCCAAGAGCGCCAGCGAGGCGAGCCCGAACACGATCACCTTGGCCACCGGCCGGACCACGGGACCACCGCGAGGCGCCTTCGGCGACGCGAACGACCACCAGACGAACATCGCTGCAAGAGGCAGCAGCCAGACCAGCAGCCATCGCGGCTCCTGCTGCCAGCCCCACACCCCGAAGGCGGCCATCGCCAACAGCTCGTCGACGAACACCAGAGTCAGCACGAACCAGCCGAAGACCTTCACGGCGGTCAGCGTAGGGGCACCGCCCCGCCTCAACCAGCGGTTAATGCAGCCAGGTCGCGTACGGCGTAGCGGTGGTGCTCTGCCTCCTCGGCGAGGACGACCTTGAGGCAGCGGCGCACGGTGTAGTCGGCCTCGGGATCGTTGCCGATCGGCTTGCGGGTGCAGAGCCGGTCGAGGTCCGCGTCGGTGACCCCCGAGACGAACTCGCGCATCGTGCCCATCCGGGCCAGGCGTGGCTCCAGGATCTCCTCCAACGACGGGTCCGCGTCGACGGTAAGTCCGTCGACTCCGTCAGGAGCACCGCCTGGACCGAACCCGAGCGGGTGGTAGGGCGAGTCCTCCTCGAGGACCGGGTTGCCGAGCCACTTGTCGCTCGCGTAGAGCAGATGGCGCTGGGTCTCGATGAACGACCACTCGTCGTCGACCCGCCGACGATGCAGCTCCTCCGGCAGCGCCCGGACCCGCTCGAACGTCGCCGCCCAGGTCGCCTCGATCGCCGCCCAGGCCGCACGGATCTCATCCGCCGTCTGCGCCTCGCGGGCCAGCACACGGTTGGGCTCGACGCGATCGAGCTCGGCCTCGACGTACGCCGTCACGTCGATGTCGTTGACCACGACCCGCCCGAAGTCGCCGCCGAGATAGACGTCGCGGCCGTAGCAGTCGACGACCTTCACCCGCTCCTCGAACCAGCAGTCCCGGATCTCCAGACCACTGACATCGCTCTGCCGGATCAGCGCGTCCCGGAACTGGTCGGTGTCGACGTACGTGTTCGCCTGTGTGGAGGTCATGTTCCATCGTCCACCGGCCCAGCCGAAGTGGCAAAGGAAATCAGCGACCTATCGCGTCCAGCTCAGCCAGGTCGTCCGGATCGAGCTCGATCGCGGCGCCGGCGACGTTCTCGCGCAGGTGGTCGACCGAGGACGTGCCGGGGATGAGGAGGATGTTGGGCGAGCGCTGGAGCAGCCAGGCGAGGGCGACCGACATCCGACTGGAGCCCACCCTGTCCGCGACGACGTCGAGCGCACCGGACTGCAGCGGCGTGAAGCCGCCGAGCGGAAAGTAGGGGACGTACGCGACGCCCTGCTCGGCCAGCGAGTCGATGAGGTCGCCATCGCGGCTGTTGGCCAGGTTGTAGAGGTTCTGGACGCAGACGACCGGCGCGACGTCCTGCGCCGCGGCGATCTGCTCGGCGCCGGCCTCGCTGAGCCCGAGGTGGCGGATCAGGCCCTGCTGCTGCAGCTCGGCCAACACCGCATAGCTGCGAGCGACGTCACCAGGACCGGTGCCTGCGATGTCGTCGGTGTCCATGATCCGAAGATTCACGACATCGATCACGTCAAGACCGAGATTGTCCAGGTTGGAGTGCACGGCGGCACGCAGCTCGTCGGGCGAGGCCGCGGGGAGCCAGGCGCCCTCGTCGTCGCGACGTGCCCCGACCTTGGTCACGATGCGAAGCCCCTCGGGATAGGGGTGCAGTGCTTCCCTGATGAGCTGGTTGGTGACGTGGGGGCCGTAGAAGTCGCTGGTGTCGATGTGGTCGATGCCCAAGGCGATCGCCTCGCGGAGGACCGCGACAGCGGCGTCGCGATCGGCCGGAGGGCCGAAGACATGCGGCCCGGCGAGCTGCATCGCGCCGTAGCCCATCCGGCCGACGGTGAGGTCGCCCAGGGTGTAGGTCCCGTACGTGGTGGTGTCAGTCATGCTTCCACCCTGCCTCGCCCGAGGCGGACCAAGGAGTGGGCCGCTGATCCTGGTAGCGAGGGGACCAGGATGGAGCGCTTGCGCGGGCCGGTGGACAACTACGGTGGAGACGTGAACGAGGACAACCGGCTGGGTGCCTACCTCCGTGCCCGACGCGAGCTCGTGCAGCCCGGCGACGTAGGCCTTCCCACCAGCGGTGTACGCCGCGTGCCCGGCCTGCGCCGCGAGGAGGTCGCGCTGCTCGCCGGCGTGAGCGCTGACTACTACCTGCGGCTGGAGCAGGGTCGCGATCGCAACCCGTCACCGCACGTGCTGGAGTCCATCGCACGGGTGCTGCGGCTCGACGAGGCAGGGACCAGCTACCTGCTCGGCCTGGTCGCGCCCGGCTCGCGGCGACCGCGTCGCCGGCCCCGACGAGCGCAGGTGCCGACGCCGCTGGCCCAGTTCCTGGACGTCATCGGGGTGCCTGCGTTCGTCGAGGACCGCTACCTCGACATCCTCGCCAGCAACACCCTCGCCCGGCTGGTCGACCCCACTCTCAGGGTCGGCGAGAACCGGCTGCGCTCGTTCTTCCTCGACCCGGCGGTCCAGGCACTCCACCTGGAGTGGGAGTCGGTCACCAGCTCCCTGGTGGCCAGCTTCCGTACCTCCGTCGGTCACGACACCGACGATCCACGCTTCGTCGAGCTGGTCGGTGAGCTCTCGCTGGGCAGCGAACGGTTCCGACAGCTCTGGGCCCGCCACGACGTCATGGCGCTCACCAGCGGCACCCTCCTGATCGACCACCCGCAGGTCGGGAGCATGACGCTGCACCGCCAGAAGCTGACGATCAGCGACGGGAGCGGCCTCATCGTCGGCGCCTACCACGCCGACCCGGGCTCGGAGAGCGCCGAGAAGCTGGCACTGCTGGCCTCGCTGGGAACCACCGAGACCACTCCGTCCTGACCCTCGGGACTACCTGAAGGCGGGCTTCTCCTTGGCCAGGAACGCGCGTACGCCCTCCTTGAAGTCCGCGCCGGTGTAGACCTCCCGCAGCAGGTCCTCGTCGCCCTCCGGCGAGGCCTCCGCCCTGGCGGCGTACGCGGCGAGCTGGCTCTTGGTGGTCCGGACGGTGACTCCGGAGAGCGGCAGGATGCCCTCGACCAGCGCGTCGACCTCGTCGGCCAGCGAGTCGGTGACGGCGGTCAGCGCGCCGGTGGCGTAGGCGCGGTCCGCGCCGACCAGGCGTGCCGCGAGCAGCATCTCTCGCACGACCGGCTCGCCGAAGACGGCGGCCGCGCGGTAGACGATGGAGGCCGCGAGCGCGTTGCCGAGCGTCTTCGCGATCGGGTAGCCGAAGCGCGAGTGCGGCGTCGCGACCCGCAGGTCGCAGTGGGTCGCGACCGCGAGCCCGCCACCGACACAGACGCCGTCGACCGCGGCGATGGTGACCTGCGGGAGCGCGAACAGCTTCTCGAGCAGCGCGCGGATCCAGTCCTCGTAGTCGACCGCGTCACGGGAGAGGAAGTCGGAGATCTCGTTGCCGGCGGCGAACGCCCGGCCGCCGGTGCCGGTCAGCACCAGCACCTTCACCGACTCGTCGGTGGCCAGCTCGTCGCACAGGTCGTGCAGCGCGCCGTACATCTCCGCGGTGAAGGCGTTGTGCTTCTGCGGCCGGTTGAAGGTCACCTGTACGACGCCGGGGCGCCGCTCCACTACCAAGTCCTCGCTCACGAGAACCGAGCGTAGGGCACCCCGCGGGGCGCCCTACGCGGGTGCTCATCAGACGTGCGGCTTGACCTGGTCGGTGTAGATCTTCTCCAGCGCCGTCTTCAGGCTGTCCATCTCGGTCTGAACGTCCTTGTTCTCGGTGAGGATCGAGGCCATGTGGTTGGCCATCTCCAGGTCCCCACCGGGCAGGAAGACACGGGCGTAGTCCTGCGAGCGGGTGTTGGGGAGCTGGTCGATCGCGACCTGGGCCTGCGGGGTCTTCTTCAGGATCGCGGCAGGGTCGGCGGACTTGCGGATCGGCACGTAGCCGGTCGCCTCCGAGAACTTGATCGCCTGCTCGGGCTCGGTGAGGAACTTGATGAACGTGCCGGCCGCGAGCTGCCGCTCGGGGCTGATGTCCTTCGGGATGCCGACACCCGAGCCGCCGGTCGGGCAGATCCGCTCGGCCTCCGCCGGCCCGGCGGGCAACGGGGCGACGCCGACGTCGAACTTCGCCGAGGTGATCGCGTTGATCAGGTCACCGGTCGAGCCGACGGTGGCGCTGGCGACACCCGCCGCGAAGTCCTGGATCTGGTCGACGCCGGCGACCCCGGCGACCTTGTCCTTGTAGACCCAGTCCTTGAGGAACGAGAGCGCCTCGACCGAGGTGGCCGAGTTGCAGGTGATGTCGAACGACTCCTCCTTCGACCAGCCGCCGCCCCAGCCCCACAGGTTGTTCTGCAGGGTCCAGCCGGCGTAGCCCGCCAGCGCCGGGAACTGGAAGGCGAACTTCGCGCCGCTGGCCTGGGCGAGCTTCATCTTCCACTCGCCGAACTCCTCCCAGGACTCCGCTCCCTCGTCGGGCAGCCCGGCCTTCTTCCAGTGGTCCTTGTTGTAGTAGAAGAGCGGCGTCGAGCGCGCCCACGGGACCGCCCAGTGGGCGTCGTCGTAGAGGTAGTCGCCCAGCAGCGAGTCGACGTAGTCGTCGGTGTCGAACTCGAGCGCCTCGAAGAGCGAGTCGAGCGGGATGATCTGGTCGTTCATCTTGTAGCGGAACCACCACACGTCCGACAGGTTGATGATGTCGGGCAGGTCGCCGCCGGTCTGCGCGGTCTGGAACTTCTGCGCGATCTCCTCGTAGTCGGCGCCGGCCGTGACGAGCTTGACCGTGATGTCGGACTGGGAGGCGTTGAACGCGTTGACGATCTCGGTGCTGACCTTGATCGAGTCACCCGGGTTGGAGGTCCAGAAGGTGACCTCCTTGGCCGGCTTCACCCCGCTGAAGTCGATCTGCTCGACCTTGCTGGCGCTGCCTCCCCCGCTGGTCGAGGGGCCACCACCGCAGGCGGAGAGCGCCGCCGCGGAGATGCCCAGGGCGCTGAGGCCGAGGAACCGTCGTCGGTCCAGGATCAGACCCGAGCGATGCAGGTTGGACGAGGTGTTCATGAAGCATCCTTTCCCTGTTGTGCCGACTGTGGGCTGAGAACGTCAGCCTTTGACGCCGCCCTGGGTGAAGCCGTTGACGATGTGCCGCTGCAGGAACGCGAAGACGACGAGGATCGGCAGCAGCACCATCACGGTGCCGGCCATCAGGACGCCGAACGAGCTGGCCGCGGACTCGCTGTTCTGCAGCAGCGTCAGACCGCGTGGCAGCGTCATCATCTCGGGATCGGTGATGATGATCAGCGGCCACAGGTAGTCGTTCCACTCGTAGACCACGTTGACCAGGGCCACGGTCGCGATCGACGGCAGCGACATCGGCACCACGCAGTGCCACAGCCTCCGCCAGTGGCCGGCGCCGTCGAGGTGAGCCGCCTCGATCACCTCGTAGGGCAGCTGCATGAAAGCCTGGCGCAGCAGGAACGTACCGAAGCCGGTGCCGAGACCGGGCAGGATGAGGCCCCAGTAGGTGTTCTCGCCACCGAGGCTGCTGATGAAGACGTAGTTGGGCAGCGCGGTGACCTGCGGCGGCACCATCATCGTGGCGAGCACGCCCCAGAAGATGTACTTCTTGCCGGGGAACTCGCAGAAGACCAGGCCGTACGCCGTCAGGATCGCCAGCAGCACCTTCAGCCCGGCGCCGACGACCGTGACGATGGTGGAGTTGAGGAAGAGCCGCCCGAAGGGGACCTTCTGCGCCGCCTCGGCGTAGTTCTCCGGCTTCCAGACCTCGGGGAAGACGACCAGGTCGGTGGTCGCCAGGTCGCCGGCGCCCTTGAAGGAGGCCAGGAACATGTAGCCGAGCGGCAGCACGACGACGAGCACCGCGAGCAGAAGCACCAGGTAGTCGCGTACGGTCAGCGGCGTCAGCCGCAGCTTGCGTGAGGGAGCCGTCGTCGTGCTCATCGGTAGTGGACCCGCCTCTCCACGACGATCAGCTGGACGAGCGTGATCACCACGAGGATCGCGAAGAGCACCGTGGACAGCATCGCGGAGTAGCCCGCCTGGCTCTGCTCCTTGAAGCCGGTCAGGTAGGCATCGAAGATCAGGGTGCGGGCGCCGCGGCCGAGCTTGTCCATCGCGATCAGCAGGTCGAAGGCCTGCAGGCTGTTGAGGATCGTGGTGACCAGCAGGAAGAACGTGGTCGGCGACAGCAGCGGCAGGGTCACCGTGAAGAACCGTCTCACCGGGCCGGCGCCGTCGAGATCGGCCGCCTCCAGCACGTCGCCCGGCACCGCCTGCAGGCCGGCGAGGTAGATGACCGCGGCATAGCCGAGGTTCTTCCAGACGTAGACGATGATCACCATCGTCAGCGTCCACGGAGGCGAGTTGATCCACTCCGGGCTGTTCAGACCGATGTCGCGCAGGATCGCGGAGAGCGCGCCGATGTTGGGGTCGAAGATGTAGAGCCAGGCGAGCCCGACGCCGTAGCCGGAGAGGATGTACGGCGCGAAGACCGTGGCCTGCGCGAACCCGGCGCCCGGAAGCTTTCGGTTGAGCGCCAGCGCGACACCCAGACCCAGGGCGAGGGTGAGGCCGACGGTCGCGACGGTGAAGATCGCCGTCGTGGTGAGCACCTTGCTCGCCTCGCCGGAGGTGAAGAAGTCGCGGTAGTTGCCCAGCCCGACGGGCGTCGCGAACTTCGAGCCCAGCGTCCAGTTGAGCGTGGAGTAGTAGATGTTCTGGAAGAGCGGTCGGTAGGTGAAGACCGCGATCAGAACGACGTTGGGCGCGACGAACGCGACAAAGATCAGCCACTCCCGTATGCGTCTTCCCGAGAGTGCCTGACGTGGTCGCTTGGTCGTGACGGCCGTCATACCTGGCACGATCGGTGAGTCAAGCGGCTGGGTCGGACCCCGTCAAGAGTAAAACTCTTGGTCTCAAGATTTCGTTACCGGAAACTGACCGTGAACGTCATGGATTTACCAGCTGAAGCGGAGCCCGAAGCAATCAGAGGAGCCAACGTCCGAGCAACGTGCCGTCGTGCTCGATGAGCGAACCCAACGACACCGGTACGTCCGTGGGTGGCCCGGTCACAATCCGCCGGCCGTCGCCGGCGAGGAGCTTGGGCGTGATCGTGTGGCAGAGCTCGTCGACCACGCCGGCCTCGAGCAGCGAGCCGAGAAGAGCCGGCCCGCCCTCGCACAGCACGTGCTGCATGCCCTCCTCGTGCAGCCGGTCGAGGAGCGCCGGCAGGTCGACCTCGGAGGTGCCGGTGACGTAGACGTTCTCCTCGCCGATCTCCTCGCGCGCCGCGTCCAGGCCGGGCGCCTCGGCCACCGTGGCGAGCCGTACCGCGCCGGGCTCGCAGCCGCGGAGATCGTCGGGGATCCGGCCGCGGCGGGAGACGACGACGATCGGCGCGCCCTTGGCCTGGTACGTCTCCGCGACGGCGGTCCCGGCGCCGACCAGAACGGCGTCGGCGAGATCGCGCAGGACGTGGAAGACGTCGACGTCGACCGCGTTGTTGACCGTGCCGGAACGCCCGTCGGAGCCGGTCGCCGCGCCGTCCAGGGAACTGACCATGTTGGCCCGCAGCCATGGCAGGCGGGGCGGGGCGTAGATGGCGCGCAGGCCGTCAGGGGTCGTCGGGTCGCCGTCACCGTGCAGGAGCCTCACCCCGCAAACCTAACCGCTCAGGGCACCCCGCTATCTTCATCGCATGAGTTGGTTGGTTACCGGAGGCGCGGGCTACATCGGATCGCACGTCGTGCAGGCACTGCTCGACGCGGGCATGGAGCCGGTCGTCATCGACGACCTGTCCTCGGGGTTCGCGAAGTTCGTGCCCGACAACGTCACGTTCGTCGAGGCGACGCTGCTGGACAGGTCCGCGATCGAGCAGGCGATCTCCAACCACGGTGTCGAGGGAGTCATCCACCTCGCCGGCTTCAAGTACGCAGGCGTGTCGGTGCAGCGGCCGCTGCACACGTACGCACAGAACGTCACCGGCACCGCCAACCTTCTCGAGGCGATGACGGCCACCGGTGTCGACAAGCTGGTCTTCTCCTCCTCCGCCGCGACCTTCGGCACTCCCGACGTCGACCTGGTCACCGAGACCACGCCGACCAACCCGGAGAGCCCCTACGGCGAGTCGAAGCTGATCGGCGAGTGGCTGATCGCCGACGTGGCGCGTGCCGAGGGGCTCGCCCACACCAGCCTGCGCTACTTCAACGTCGTCGGGTCCGGCAGCAAGGACCTCTACGACACCAGCCCCCACAACCTCTTCCCGCTCGTCTTCGACGCGCTGGCCAAGGGCAAGACGCCGCAGATCAACGGCGACGACTACCCGACCCCCGACGGCACCTGCGTACGCGACTACGTGCACGTCGCCGACCTGGCCCACTCCCACGTCGTCGCCGCCAAGCGGCTCGCCGAGGGCAAGGACCTCGAGCCGGTCTACAACCTCGGCTCGGGCGACGGCTCCTCCGTACGGCAGATCATGGATGCCATCCGCGAGGTCACCGGCATCGACTTCGAGCCGGTCATCAAGCCGCGTCGTCCCGGCGACCCCGCCCGCATCGTCGCCACCGGCGAGCTCGCCCGGCGCGATCTCGACTGGCAGATGCGCCACGACCTGCGCTCCATGGTCGCCACCGCCTGGGAGGCCCGCCAGGCCGCTGGCGCCGACTACCCGAGCTGACCCTTCGACAAGCTCAGGACATCGCCTCGGGCGGGATGTTCACCGAGGTAACTCGGTCAACGCCCACTTCCCTCGTGGAACTCGATGAAATAACCGACGGCTCACCGAGTTACCTCGGTGAGCCGTCGGGCATGAAGGGCCAGGATCAGGCCTTCTTGGCAGCCGTCTTCTTGGCCGGAGCCTTCTTGGCGGGAGCCGGCTTCTCGGCCGGAGCCTCGGCCTTCGGGGCCTCCGCCTTGGCAGCCTCGGCCTTGGGGGCCTCAGCCTTCGGAGCCTCGGCCGGGGCCTCAGCGGTCTCGGACTTCTTGAACTTCGCGACGAAGGTCTCACCGCGGGTGGCGAGCTTGTCGTAGGTGCCGGTGGCGGAGCCGGTGGTCTCGTCGAGCTTGGCCTTGACCGTGGTCTTCAGCTTCTCGGGGAGAACGGTGTACTGCTCCTTGGCCAGGGCCGGGAGGGACTTCGGGTCGAAGCCGGTCACGGTGGACTTGGCAGCGGTGGCCTTCTCGGTCGCCTGGGTGCGGTAGGCGGTCGCCTTCTCGGTCGCCTTGGAGCGGGCGTCGGTCAGCTTGGTGGTCGCCTCGGAGCGGTAGCCGTCGACGCGCTTCTGCAGGTCGGTGGCGAGGTCCTTGACGGTCTCGTAGGCGAGATCCGCGACACCGGCGACGGCGTTGAGGGGCTTGGTGGTCTCAATCTTGGGCAGAGTGGGCATCTGGGTTCTCCTCGTGATGGGGTTCAGCGGTTTCATCGGCGGCCGGCGCATCGTCGGTGACACGACTGTTGAGAGCAAGGAACGAGTGATAGACGTCGAGCAGCGAGTGCTTCTGCCGCTCGGTCAGGCTCGGGTCGGCGAGCACAGCGAGCTCCACGGACCCCCCGACGTTGGAGTCGGGGCTGAGGATCCCGGCACGGACATAGACCTGCTCCGCCGAGATACGCAGCGCCTTGGCGATCTGCTGGAGGACCTCAGCCGATGGCTTGCGCAGACCGCGCTCGATCTGGCTGAGGTAGGGGTTGGACACACCTGCTTGGTCGGCGAGCTGACGCAGAGACATCTCAGCCGAGATCCTCTGTTCCTTCAGATACTCGCCGAGCGTGCCAACCGCACTCGTGACCTTGCTCTTGACCATGGCTCCATGGTGCTAACAATTGCTAGCAAACACAAGGCCTGAGCAACCGAAGTGACACACATCACCCACTAGTTGCCTCACCAACCGGCGAAAACGCGCGGAGCGCGGCCATCCTCGCCTCGCTAGCAGACCGCTAGCAGATCACAGAAGCGCGCGGATCTCCCCGACGCGTCGCCCGCCACCGAAGATCGGCGCGTCGCCGGTCGCGCGCAAGGCATCGGCATCGACCCCGTCGAGGTCACCGACCCCGTCGCGCAGCAGCGCGGCGGCCATCACCGCCGCCCGCGCCCGGTCGCCGCCGTCGTCGGCCTTCAGCGCCCATGCGCGGCCGTCGGGAAGCGCGACGGCGTAGACCGCCTCGGCACCCAGCTTGCCGATCAGCCCGGGTACGGCCCGGTGCAGCGCCACCTCGTCGCGGGTCGTGCCCGAGACGTACTCGGGGTGGGAACGGATCGCCTCGGCGACCCGCGCGGCCGGACCGTCGACCGCCGAGCCGATCATCGAGAACGCCCGCGCCAGACCGGTCAGCGACGTGGACAGGGCCGGCGCCCCGCATCCGTCGACGGTGGCGTACGCGGTCTCGCCGGTGCACGCCTCGAGCACCTCCTGGATGCCCTCCTGGAGCGGGTGCTTCGGGTCCAGATAGTCCTCCAGCGGCCAGCCTGCCGCGACGCAGGTGGCCAGCATCGCGGCGTGCTTGCCGGAGCAGTTCATCGCCAGGCGGGTCTTCGGCTCGCCGCGACGGAGCGCCTCCTCCCGCGCCTCGACACCGAACGGGTAGTCCTCGATGTTGCCCAGCGCGGACTCGTCCAGGCCGACGGTGGCGAGGATGCGGCGCACGCCCTCCTGGTGGAACGCCTCGCCCGAGTGGGAGGCGCAGGCGAGGGCGAGCAGGTCGGGCGGCAGGTCGAGGCCGAGGATCACCATCGCGAGGGCCTGGACCGGCTTGTTCGAGGAGCGCGGCAGGATCGGCGACTCGACGTCACCGAGCGACCAGCTCACGGTTCCGTCGGCCGCCAGGGCGACGGCGGAACCGTAGTGGTGTCCCTCGACGAAGTCGGAGCGGATGATCTCGGCGAACGGCACTGGTGCTGGCATGGGGGCGAGACTATGTGAGAGTTGCCCCGTGTTCGCCGACCTCCTCACCCAAGACGCGCTCAGCGTGCTCGTGGTCAGCTTCGGCATCGGCATCGTCGTCGGGCTGACCGGCATGGGCGGTGGCGCCCTGATGACCCCGGCGCTGATCTTCCTCGGGGTGCCGCCGACGACCGCGGTCGCCAACGATCTCGTCGCCGCCTCGGTCAACAAGTCGGTCGGGGCCGCGGTGCACTGGCGCCACGGCTCGCCCAACATCAAGCTGGCGACGTACCTCATCATCGGCTCGGTGCCGTGCGCGTTCCTGGGCACCTTCGTCCACAAGCTGGCGCCGGGCGACACCGACCACTTCCTCAAGCTCGTCCTCGGCGGGGCTCTGCTGTTCGCGGCGGCGTCCTACATGTTCCGGATGTACCTGCAGCTGCGTCTGGTCACCGGCGGCAACGAGGCTCCCGAGGAAGATCCCCGCCTGAAGCCGCTGCTCACCGTCGTCATCGGCGCGCTCGGCGGCCTGCTGGTCGGCATCACCTCGGTCGGCTCCGGCTCGGTCATCATGATCGCGCTGCTGCTGGTCTACCCGACCCTCTCCGCGGTGAAGCTGGTCGGTACTGACCTGCTCCAGGCGGTGCCGCTCGTCCTGGCCGCCGCGATCGGACAGGTGCTCAACCACGGCGTCGAGTGGGCGGTGCTGATCCCGCTCATCCTCGGCGGCACCCCCGGCACGTTCCTCGGCTCCCGGATGGCGCGCTGGGTCTCCCAGTCGGTCATCCGGCGCGGCATCGTCATCATGCTGACGCTCTCCGGCGCCAAGATGCTCGGCGCCGACGCCACCTTCCTGCTGCTCCTCGGCGGCGCGATGCTGCTCCTCGGACCGCTCCTGTGGGGCTTCATCCGCCAGTCGCGCGGCCTGGAGGCCTTCGACAACAACGCCGCCGCCTGGCGGCTGCCGGAGCGTTCGGAGAAGTAGCACGCACGCAGAGTCGGCAGTCAGGCCTTCAGGTAGCGGCGCAGGGCGTCGAGGTGGTCCTCGGGCTCGAACCCGGTGGCGGTGAGCTTGTCGAGGGACATCACCGAGTTGAGCGGTCGCGGCGCGACGCCCTCCTTGCCCGCGAAGTAGGCCTCGGTCGAGGTGGCACCCACATCGGCCCGGTCACGCCCCGACAGCGAGAACACCTCGGCGGCGATGTCCCGCCACGAGCACGGCTCCCCGGCGTTGGTGCAGTTGTAGACCCCGTACGCAGCCTCGGACCGGAGCAGGTGAGCGGTGGCCGCGGCGAGGGTGTCGGTGAAGGTGAGCCGGCCGATCTGGTCGTCGACCACGGTGGGCGAGACGCCCTTCTCGGCGAGAGCCGCCATGGTGCGTACGAAGTTCTTGCCGTCGCCGACGACCCAGGAGGTGCGCAGGATGTAGTGACGAGCGGTGCCGGCGACCGCGATGTCGCCGGCGGCCTTGGACTGGGCGTAGACACCGAGGGGCGAGACCGGCTCGTCCTCGGTGTGCTCGGTGGCGGTGCCGTCGAAGACGTACTCGGTGGAGTAGTGCACCAGGGTCAGCCGGTGCTCGGTCGCGACCCGGGCGAGCAGCGCGGGAGCCGTCGCGTTGGCGGCCCAGGCGGTACGCCGGCCGTCGGCCGTCTCGGCGACGTCGACGGCCGTGTAGGCCGCGGCGTTGAGGATGAGCTGGTAGTCGGGCCACGGCCAGGCCGCGACCGCCTTCTCGTCGGAGATGTCGAGCTCGTCGAGGTCGACCGCGTCCGCATCCGGGAAGACCGACACGAGGGCCCGGCCGAGCTGGCCGTTGGCGCCGATGATCAGGGTCTTCTTCGGCTTCATCGGGGTGATCTCGGCCAAGCGCGGGTTGGCGAGATCCTTCTCGGAGATCTCGGCCGACTCCAACGGGATCGGCCACGGGATCGCGGCGGTCTCGTCGGCGAGGTTGAGCGCCGGGTAGGCGAACCCGGGACGCCAGTGGTCGTTGACCAGGTAGGAGTAGACGGTGCGGTCCTCCAGCGCCTGGTAGGAGTTGCCGACCCCACGCGGCACGAAGACCGCGGTCTCCGGGCCGATCTCGACGGAGAAGGTCGCTCCGAAGGACGACCCCTCACGCATGTCGACCCACGCCGCGAAGACCCGCCCGCACGCGACGGAGACGAACTTGTCCCACGGCTCGGTGTGGATCCCCCGGGTAGCGCCGCGGGAGGCGTTGAAGGACATGTTGTTCTGCACCGGCCCGAAGTCGGGGAGCCCCAGCTCCACCATCTTCGCGCGCTGCCAGTTCTCCTTGAACCAGCCGCGGGCGTCGCCGTGCACGGGCAGGTGGACCACCAGGAGACCGGGGATCGGGGTCTCCTCGACACGAAGCTCAGCCACCGAGATCACTGTCCCTTCGCGGCGTACTTGGCTTCGGTCTCGTGCTTGAGCGGCGACCACCAGGCCTCGTTCTCCTGGTACCAGGAGATCGTCGCGGCCAGGCCCTTGTCGAAGTCCTGGTACTTCGGCTCCCAGCCGAGCTCGCTGCGCAGCTTGCCTGACTCGATGGCGTAGCGGCGGTCGTGGCCGGCGCGGTCGGTGACCCACTCGATGTCGTCCTCGGGACGCCCGAAGTGACGCAGGATCGCGCGGACGACGTCGACGTTGGACTTCTCCCCGTCGGCACCGATCAGGTACGTCTCCCCGATCCGGCCCTTCTCCAGGATCGTCCAGACCGCCGAGGAGTGGTCGTCGGTGTGGATCCAGTCGCGCACGTTGAGCCCGTCGCCGTAGACGCGCGGCCGGCGGCCCTCGATCACCTCGGTGATCTGACGCGGGATGAACTTCTCGACGTGCTGCCAGGGGCCGTAGTTGTTGGAGCAGTTGGAGATCGTCGCGCGTACGCCGAAGGAGCGCACCCAGGCGCGGACGAGGTGATCGGAGCCGGCCTTGGAGGCCGAGTAGGGCGAGGACGGCTGGTAGGGCGTGTCCTCGGTGAACCGCTTCGGGTCATCGAGGTCCAGGTCGCCGTAGACCTCGTCGGTGGAGACGTGGTGGAAACGTACGTCGTGACGCCGGACCGCCTCGAGGAGCACGAAGGTGCCGACGATGTTGGTCTGGACGAACGGAGCCGGGTCGGAGAGCGAGTTGTCGTTGTGCGACTCGGCCGCGTAGTGCACCACGGCATCCGACTCCGCCACCAGCGGCTCAACGACCGCGGCGTCCGCGATGTCGCCGACCACGAGCCTCACCCGATCCTCCGTGAGCCCCGCCAGCGATGCCTCCGAGGAGGCATAGGTCAGCTTGTCGAGCACCGTCACGTACGCATCGGTGTTGGCCACGAGGTGGTGCACGAAGTTGGAGCCGATGAACCCGGCCCCGCCTGTCACAAGAATCCGTCTCACCGGTTCATCGTAGGCAGAATTAACCACCCGGTGGTCGCCTCGCCCCGGTGGGTTCCCTAGAACGTGGGGTGAACATCCGTAGGATCAACTGACCATGAAGGGGATCATCCTTGCCGGAGGCACCGGCTCACGTCTGCACCCGATCACACTCGCGATCAGCAAGCAGCTGATGCCGATCTACGACAAGCCGATGATCTACTACCCGCTGACCACGCTGATGCTGGCCGGGATCCGGGACATCCTGGTGATCACGACGCCCCACGAGGCCTCCGGCTTCCATCGGCTCCTGGGCGACGGCAGCCACCTCGGCGTCAACATCAGCTACGCCGAGCAGCCCTCCCCCGACGGCCTCGCCCAGGCGTTCACGATCGGCGCCGACGTCGGCTTCCTCGATGAGTCCGAGGACGGTGTCGGCCTCGTCCTGGGTGACAACATCTTCTACGGCCCCGGCCTCGGCACCCAGCTGGCCCGCTTCAAGACGATCACGGGCGGCGCCGTCTTCGGCTACCGCGTCGCCGACCCGCGCGCCTACGGCGTCGTCGAGTTCGACGAGAACCGCAAGGCCATCTCCTTGGAGGAGAAGCCCGAGAAGCCGAAGAGCCCGTACGCCGTCCCCGGCCTCTACTTCTACGACAGCTCGGTCATCGGGCACGCCCGCAACCTGAAGCCATCGGCGCGCGGCGAGCTCGAGATCACCGACCTCAACCGGATCTACCTCGAGGCCGGCACCCTCTCTGTCGAGGTGCTGCCACGCGGCACCGCGTGGCTCGACACCGGCACCCTCGAGGACCTCAACGAGGCCGCCAACTTCATCCGCGCCATCGAGCACCGCCAGGGCACCAAGATCGGCGCCCCCGAAGAGGTCGCCTGGCGCCAGGGCTGGCTCTCCGACGAGGATCTCTCCCGGCTCGCCCAGCCGCTGCTGAAGAGCGGCTACGGGAAGTACCTGCTCGGCCTGCTGGCCTAGGCGGAATCAGGCCTCCGCCGCGACCGCGGCCGTCTGCTCGGCGCGACCGAAGTCGTCCTCGAGGCGGACGATGTCGTCCTCGCCGGTGTAGCCACCGCGCTGGACCTCGATGATCGAGAGCGGCTCGTCGGTCTCGTTGCAGATCCGGTGGGCCTGGCCGACGGCGACGTCGACCGACTCACCCGGGCCGGCGATGGTGGTCACGCCGTCGATGATGCAGGTCGCCTTGCCGTAGATGACCACCCAGTGCTCGGAGCGGTGGGTGTGGGTCTGGTACGAGAGGCGGCTGTTGGGCAGCACCTCGATCCGCTTGACCTTGTAGCCCGGACCGATGTCGATGACGTGCCACGAACCCCAGGGGCGGGTCTCGGAGTCACCAGCCATGATGTTGCCTCATTCCTAGACACTGAACAGAAGACGCGACAATAACTGTACGCATCCGCGCACGGTTCATTGCGAACCGATATTCACCGGTCCGTTACCCGCAGGTCGCCCACGGGAGCAGAACTCTTCCGCCGGAGGCCCTCAGTCGCGACCGTAGATGTCGCGCGTGTAGACCTTGTCGGCGACATCGGCGAGCACGTCGGTGCGCCGGTTGGCGATGATCACGTCGGCCCGCTGCTTGAACTCGTCGAGGTCCTTGATGATCTCGGAGTGGAAGAACTCCGGCTCGTCGAGCTCGGGCTCGTAGATGACCACCTCGACGCCCTTGGCCTTGATCCGCTTCATCACTCCCTGGATCGAGGACTCGCGGAAGTTGTCTGAGCCGGACTTCATGATCAGCCGGTAGACCCCGACCACCTTCGGCTCGCGCCGCAGGACGTCGGTGGCGACGAAGTCCTTGCGCGTGGTGTTGGCCTCGACGATCGCCGAGATGAGGTTCTGCGGGACGTCTTGGTAGTTGGCCTGCAGCTGCTTGGTGTCCTTGGGCAGGCAGTAGCCGCCGTAGCCGAAGCTCGGGTTGTTGTAGTGCGAGCCGATCCGGGGGTCCAGGCCGACGCCCTCGATGATCTGGGTCGTGTTGAGCCCGTGGGTGGCGGCGTAGGTGTCCAGCTCGTTGAAGTAGGCGACCCGCAGCGCCAGGTAGGTGTTGGCGAACAGCTTGATCGCCTCGGCCTCGGTGGCGCCGGTCATCAGCACCGGTACGTCCGGCTCGAGCGAGCCCTCGAGCAGCAGCTCGGCGAAGCCCTTCGCCGCCGGGGAGTCGTCGCCGACGACGATGCGGGAGGGGTGCAGGTTGTCGTGGAGCGCCTTGCCCTCGCGGAGGAACTCGGGGCTGAAGAAGAGCGTCACCTCGGGGTGCTGCTCGCGCTTGGCCGCGATGTAGCCGACCGGGATGGTCGACTTCACCACGATCGCCGCCTCCGGCGCATAGGTCACCGCGTCGGCGATCACGCTGTCGACGGTGGAGGTGTCGAAGTAGTTCGAGGCCTCGTCGTAGTTCGTCGGGGTGGCGACGATGACGTACGCGGCGTCCGCGTAGGCGTCCTCCTTGTCGAGGGTCGCGCGCAGGCCGAGCTCCTTGGTGGCCAGGAAGCTGGTGATCTCGGCGTCCTCGATCGGGGTCTTGGCGGCGTTGACCAGGTCGACCCGCTCCTGGGAGATGTCCAGGACGACGACGTCGTGCTTCTGGGCGAGCAGGACGGCGAGCGACATCCCGACGTAGCCCACGCCGACAACGGTGATCTTCATGTTCGGCACTGTAAGCAGCGGTTCGAGACCGGTCACAGCGTATAAGGCAGCGATGTTCCCGTACGGGAACATCACGTAGAGTGTTCATCGTGCCGTCGCCCTACCTGACCTCACCGGCCGCCTTCGGGTCAGCCGTGCGCTCCGCCCGGCGCCGCGCCGGACTCACCCAGAGCGACCTGGCGCACCGGGCCGGCGTGGGCCGGCGGTTCGTGGTCGACGTCGAGTCCGGTCACCCGCGCGCCGAGCTCGGCAAGGCGCTCGCGCTGCTGGAGGTCCTCGACGTCTACCTGGCGCCCACGCAGCTCTCCCCGATCGCCCCGCCCCTGGAGGACGTCGACCTCGACGCCGTCCTGGCCCGCTGTCTGACCAGCCCCTGATGCGAGAGCTGTACGCCTTCGCCGGCCGCCGCCGGATGGGCACCTTCCGCCAGGTCGGCGACCGGATCGACTTCACCTACGCCGAGACCGCCGGCCCGACGCCCATCTCGCTCTCCCTCCCCCGCACCGGCCCCGCCCTGAACCCGGGAGCCGCCCGCGCCTGGCTGGACAACCTGCTCCCCGCCCGCGAGGACGTACGCCGCAGATGGGCGCGCGAGCGGGGGCTGCCCGACACCGAGCCGATGACGCTGCTCGCCTCCTACGGCGACGACCTCCCCGGCGCGGTCTCGCTCTCGGCCGACCCCGACCTGCCCTGGCGCCGGGCACCGCACCCCGTCGAGGCGCCGCTGCCCGAGATCACGACCCGGCTCGCGGCGCTGCGCAACCAGCCCACCTCGTGGCTCGACCAGCGGGCCCGGCCGCGGTTCTCCCTCGGCGGCCACCACGGGAAGTTCGCGCTGCGCCGGGCCTCGGGGAAGTGGTTCTGGCCGACGTACGAGCACCCCTCGACGCACATCCTGCGGCCGACGACACCCGAGGAGGCCTCCGCGAGGATCGCCGACCTGGGCCGGGCCCGCTCCGCCGGGATCCCCGCGACCCGCACCGAGCTGGCCACCTTCGGCGCGCAGGCGGCGCTCGTCACGGAGCGCTGGGACCGGCTCGGCGGCCGGCGCATCCACGCCGAGACGATCCGGCAGGCGCTGGGCCTCCGGCCGGGCGAGGACATCGACCCCGGCGGCGTACGCGACCTGTTCCAGCGGTGCGATCTGGCGCCGTCTCCGGCAGACGAGGTCGACAAGATCGCCTTCCTGCTGGCCGGGGACCGGGTCGCCGTGGCGCCGCGGCGCTGACCCGGTCACGTCGGCCATCTCACCGTGCGAGTGGCGCTTCCGGACATGGCCCGTCGCCTGCGTACACTCGGATTCCTGCCCACGCGGGGATGGGACATTTCGCCGTGCCGTGGAAGCCGCCACTAGCATGGGCGCCTCAACCTGACGGAGAGGTCCTCTGGTTCCGTAATGACTGCAACACACGCCGACTACCGGCTCAGCCAGCTCGACCAGCTGGAAGCCGAGTCGATCCACATCTTCCGCGAGGCCGCGGCCGAGTTCGAGAAGCCTGTCCTGATGTTCTCGGGGGGCAAGGACAGCATCGTGATGCTGCGACTTGCGGAGAAGGCTTTCTTCCCCGCCAAGATCCCCTTCCCCGTTCTCCAGATCGACAACGGCCTCGACTTCCCCGAGGTCGCCGAGACCCGTGACCGCTGGGTCAGCCGTCTGGGCGTACGCCTGGTGATCGCGAGCATCGATGACGCCATCGCGCGCGGCATCGTCGTCGACGACGGCAAGACCTCGCGCAACCGGCTCCAGACGCCCACCCTGCTGAACGCGATCGAGGAGAACGGCTTCACCGCCGCCTTCGGTGGCGGTCGCCGCGACGAGGAGAAGGCCCGCGCCAAGGAGCGCGTCTACTCCCACCGCGACGAGTTCGGCCAGTGGGACCCCAAGATGCAGCGCCCCGAGCTCTGGTCGCTCTACAACGGCCGGCTCCACGAGGGCGAGCACATGCGGGTCTTCCCGATCTCCAACTGGACCGAGCTGGACATCTGGGACTACATCGGCCGCGAGGGCATCGAGATCCCGAAGGTCTACTTCGCCCACCAGCGTCGCGTCTTCGAGCGCGACGGCATGCTGCTGACCGAGACCCCGCTCAACCCGCTGCGCGAGGGCGAGGTCGTCACCGAGCGTACGGTCCGCTACCGCACCTGCGGCGACATGACCCTGACCGGCTGCGTCGAGTCGACCGCATCCACCATCCCCGAGATCATCGAGGAGGTCGCCGCCGCCCGGGTCACCGAGCGAGGCGCGACCCGCGGTGACGACCGGTTCTCCGAGGCTGCCATGGAGGACCGCAAGAAGGAAGGTTACTTCTGATGGCCATGGACCTTCTGCGGTTCGCCACCGCCGGTTCGGTCGACGACGGCAAGTCCACCCTCATCGGGCGGCTGCTGTTCGACTCGAAGTCGATCTTCACCGACCAGCTCGAGTCGGTCGAGAAGACCTCGCAGGACAAGGGCCACGGCTACGTCGACCTGTCGCTGCTGACGGACGGACTGCGGTCCGAGCGTGAGCAGGGCATCACCATCGATGTCGCCTACCGCTACTTCGCGACGCCCAACCGCAAGTTCATCATCGCCGACACCCCGGGCCACGTGCAGTACACGCGCAACATGGTCACCGGTGCCTCCACCGCCGACCTCGGCCTGGTGCTCGTCGACGCTCGTCACGGCCTGACCGAGCAGTCGCGCCGTCACGCGGTGCTGCTCTCGCTGCTGCGCGTGCCCCACCTGGTCCTGTGCATCAACAAGATGGACCTCGTGGACTACTCCCAGGAGGTCTACAACAAGATCTCTGCCGAGTTCACCGCGTTCGCGACCAAGCTGAACATCCCGGACCTCGAGGTCATCCCGATCTCGGCGCTCCAGGGCGACAACGTGGTGACCCGCTCCGCCAACATGGACTGGTACTCCGGCCCGACGCTGATCCACCACCTCGAGCACGTCCACGTCGCCTCCGACCGCGACCTGGTCGACGTGCGTCTTCCGGTGCAGTACGTCATCCGGCCGAAGTCCGACGACCACCACGACTACCGCGGCTACGCGGGCCAGGTCGCCGGTGGCGTACTCAAGCCGGGCGACGAGGTCATGGTGCTCCCCTCCGGGATGACCAGCAAGATCGCCGGGATCGACCTGTTCGACAAGGAGATCCCCGAGGCGTTCCCGCCGATGTCGGTGACCGTCCGGCTCGAGGACGACGTCGACGTGAGCCGCGGCGACATGATCTCGCGGGTCAAGAACGCCCCCGAGCCGAGCCAGGACATCGACGCGATGATCTGCTGGATGACCAACGCTCCGCTGCGTCCGCGGCAGAAGCTGGCCATCAAGCACACCTCCAACTCGGCGCGAGCGCTGGTCAAGGACATCCAGTACCGCCTGGACGTCAACAGCCTCCACCGCGACCTGGAGACCAAGGAGCTCGGCCTCAACGAGATCGGCCGCGTGCAGCTGCGCACCACCAAGCCGCTGCTGTGCGACCCCTACTCGAAGAACCGCACCACCGGCTCCTTCATCCTCATCGACGAGGCGACCGGCGTCACCGTCGGCGCGGGCATGATCAACGACTGATCCGGCACGTACGCACGAAGGCGGCGGCTCCCCGACGGGACCGCCGCCTTCGTCGTCTCTCAGGAACCCAGCGCGAGCCGGACGAACGCCTCGAGGGCCTGGTCGATGGGGTGCGGCTGCGGCCGGCCGTCCGCGCCGAGCGTGTTCCACCGCTGCCGGTTGACCACGAGCGAGACCTGCCGGCGCCCGTCCGAACTGGTCAGCGACAACGCACCACCGCCCCACACCGAGCCATCGTGTCCCCAGAAGGTGCCGACGCCGGGGACCTCCCGGCGGTGGAGACCCAGGCCGTAGTCGATCAGCGTCCCGTCGAAGGCGATCACCGGCACCGTACGCTGCATCTCCGCCAGCATCGGAAGGCCGATGACCTCGCCTGCCAGCAGGCGCGCGAAGAACCGGTCGAGGTCGGCGACGGTGGAGACGAGCGCGGCCGAGACACCGACCCACGACATGTCGAAGACGCTGAAGTCCCGGGGCGGGTCGAACATGCCGAACCAGGACTCGTAGAGCCGCGAGTGCGGCCCTGACACGGACAGCCCGCTCGGGAAGCGGGTGTGCTCCAGACCGGCCGGGGCGATCACGTCGCGGGCGATCAGCTGCTCGGCCGGTAGCCCGCCGACCTCCTCGAGGAGCTGGCCGAGCAACAGGTAGTTGGTGTTGGAGTAGACGCCCGGCTCGCTGCCCGGCCTCCCGGTGGGTGGCGCCTCGACGCCGAGCTTGATCAGCTCGTGCGGGTCGAAGGTCCGGCGCCGGTTGTCCTCCAGGCTGTCCGGCGTGGTGCGCGCGACGCCGGGGAAGGCGGCGAGCGACGGGTAGGCGTACGGGAGGTACTCACGCAGGCCGCTGGTGTGGTTGATCAGCATCCGCACGGTGATGTGCCGGCCGGGCTCGCCGGGGACCAGTCCCGGCAGGTAGTCGCCGATCGGGTGATCGAGCTCGATCACCCCGCGCTCGACCTGCTGCAGCACCGCGGCCGCGGTGAAGCTCTTCGTGACGCTCCCGACGCGATGACGCAGGTCCGTTCTCATCGGCCGCCGGGACGTCAGGTCGGCGACGCCGGCGGCGTGCCGCCAGACGTCGTCACCGTCGCGCACCTCGGCAACGGCTCCGGGCATGCCCGCCCGATGAAGGTCTTCCAGGGCCGACTCGAGCCTGGTGGGTTCCATGGTCAGTGCCTTTCGGTGTGGAGGAGGGACGTACGCAGGAGCAGGACGACGACAGCCAGGCCGGCAAGGCTGGGCAGCAGCCCGACCCACCCCAGGAGGGGCGGCAGCCCGGTGTCTCCGGACGTGTCGCGCACCAGCAGGTCGAAGAGGGCGACGGCAGTCCCGACGATGAACAGGCCGGTGGCGACCCAAGGAGCCGATCGCCGCCGGCGCGCCACCAGCCGGATGGTGATCGCCCAACCGGCCAGCCCGAGTACGCCGACGGCGGAGAGGTAGACCAGGTAGGTCCCGGCCGCCTCCTCGATGCGGGACGGGCTGAGATCCGGGTAGCCGTCCTGGATGTGAGCTGCCAGCAGGTTGCCGGTCAGGCGGTCGGCATAGAGGACGGCGAGCGCGGCGAGCGTGAACAGCAGGCCGGCGTAGGCCGTCAGCAGCGGTGGAGAGGGACGTCGAGCCACATCGACGTCCCGGTTGCGTTCAATCATCTGCACCCCTTTGTGTTTTACGGTGTAAGACTCACGATAATGTACGCCGTAAAGCAGCGACACGAGGGAGATCCCGGAGAGGACCACGAGATGACCGCTCGCCCGACCCGAGGGCGTGGGCAGCACGCCGGCCTGAGCACGCACGCCATCTTGCGATCGGCCATCCGGCTCGCCGACCGCGAGGGGCTCGGCGCGCTGTCGATGCGTCGCCTGGGCACCGAGCTCGGCGTCGAGGCGATGGCGCTCTACCATCACTTCCCCAGCAAGGACGCACTGCTGGACGCGGTCGTCGGCGAGCTCGTGACCGAGGCGACCGCCGCGCAGCCGCCCGGCGACGACTGGCAGGCCGCACTGCGCGGATACGGCCTGGCCTTCCACGCCAGCCTGACCGCGCACCCGCAGCTGGTGCCCCTGGTCCTGACCCGCCCGGCGGTCACCTCCGGCAACCTGAGGGTCGTCGAGTCGCTGGTCGGGTCGATCTCTGCCGCCGGGTTCGCGCCCGAGCGCGCCCTGGACATGGTCTACGCCGTCGGCCGGCTGGCCTTCGTCCATGCCGCCCTCTCCACCGGCACCGACGAGGCGACCTTCGTACGCGGCGACCCCACCGATCGACTCGGAGCCATCTCGCCCGAGGACTACCCCCACCTCGCCGCCGCCGCGCAGGCCAGCATCGGGCGCCCGCTGACCTACCGGCTCGAGTTCGCCCTGGATGCGCTGATCGCCGGCTTCGCGCAGCTGCAGCACCGCCCCTGACCCTGCCCCTGACCCCGCCCGTGGCGACGTCCCGATCCGCCGCATGGGAAAGTTGGCCCGTGCCAGTTCCGCAGTACGCCCCAACGCCCCGTGAGCTCGATGACGTCGAGCTCGTCGTCTCCGGAGCCCTGCCCGGACCGCTCAACGCGCCCGGCTCGGCGCTGAGCCTCGTCCTCCCGTCCGCGGTGGAGGCCTCCGCGACCGAGGCCGGCGCCGTCGAGATCGTCGACCCCGAGGGACTGCCGATCGCGCGGGTCACCTGGCCCGCCGGCGAGGTCACCGGCCTCTCTTCTCCCGCCTACGGCCCCTTCCGTCGGCTCTACCTCACCCCGTCACAGACCCGCGAGGCGTACGCCGGGCGGACGGTCGTGCCGGTCACCGACGCACTCACCACCGCCGAGATAGCCGAGATCGCGGCCCTCGGGCCGGTGCTGCTGCTCGCTCTCGTCGGGCACGGCACCCCGTCGCTCTCCCCCGTCGCGCTGCTGCGGGCGTCGTTGCTGGCCGCGGACGCACTGCCCGACGCGGCCGTGGTCGCGGTGCCGCTGGCTTCCCACGACGACCCCGAGGCCAACCACGCGCTCGGGGTGTCGGTCGTCGCGGCGTACGCAGGGGGCGACCCGGTCCACGCACTGGCCGCTCCCACCTCGGAGGACTACCCCGACGAGATCGCCGCGGTCATCGATCGCGACCAGCCCGCTCCCGAGGAGCAGGGCCTGGTCATCTTCTTCACCGGCCTGTCCGGCTCCGGCAAGTCCACCCTCGCCCGCGCCCTGATGGACCGGATCCTGGAGCAGGGTGCGCGCACGGTCACCTCGCTCGACGGCGATGTCGTGCGCCGCAACCTGTCGGCCGGGCTGACCTTCTCCAAGGAGGACCGGGAGACCAACATCCGCCGGATCGGCTGGGTGGCCGCCGAGATCTCCCGCCACGGCGGCCTCGCCGTCTGCTCCCCCATCGCGCCCTTCGACTCGACCCGCCAGGACGTACGCGGCTACGTCGACGGCGCCGGCGGCGCCTTCTTCCTGGTCCACGTGGCCACGCCGCTGGAGGAGTGCGAGCGGCGCGACCGCAAGGGCCTCTACGCCAAGGCCCGGGCCGGCGAGATCCCCGAGTTCACCGGGATCTCCTCACCCTACGAGGAGCCGGCCGACGCCGACGTACGCGTCGACACCACCGGCCGCTCCATCGACGAGGCCCTCGATGATGTGATCGAGGGCCTGCGTTCGGCGGGCTACCTGTCGCTGTGACCAGGTCGCGCGCTCAGCGGTCGCGGTAGACCAGACCGGACAGGCGCCAGGCGAGCATCCGGCGGAAGCGCGGGAGCCGCGCCAGCGTGGACAGCACCAGGTTCCGTACGCTCCGCCGGACCCCCTGCGCGATGCCGAACCGGGTCAGGCGGTCGGAGAGCTCGATGACCTCCTCGGCGACCGGCCGGCGCCGAGCAGCGTAGGTGTCGAGCGCGGCATCGTCGCCGTGGGCGATGGTCGCGACGAGGGCGTCGCCGAGCACGACCGCGTCCTGGATACCGGTGTTCATGCCCTGGCCGCCGGCGGGGCTGTGGACGTGGGCGGCGTCGCCGGCGATCAGCACCCGGCCCGCACGGTAGGCGTCGGCCACGCGGTGGTGGACCCGGAAGCGCGAACCCCAGATCACCTCGGTGACCTTGACCGGGCTCTTGATGCTGCCTCGCTGGTCGAGGAGGGCCTGGACGTAGTCGACGTCGGGGTTCTCCGGCGCCTCGGGAACCGGGGCCACGAACCGGAACGAGCCGTCGGGTAGCGGCGCGGAAACCAGGGTCCCCTCGGGCGAGAAGTAGAGGATGACCTCGTCGTGCGGCAGGTCGCCCTCGATGCGTACGTCGGCGAGGCTGAACGACTCGGCGTACTTCCCGCCCGGGAAGCCGATCCCGGCTTTGTCGCGCACGATGGAGTGCATGCCGTCGGCGCCAACGAGGTAGCGCGCCCGGATCTCGGTGCCGTCCTCGGTGGTGGCGGTGACGCCGTCGTCGTCCTGGACGAGGTCGACGAGGGCGAGCGGCCGGCGTACGTGACCGCCGAGCTCGGTGAGGCGATCGAGGAGGACCCGCTCGGTGACCGCCTGGGAGACCATCAGGGCATAGGGGAAGTCGCTGGGGAGGTCGTCGAAGCGGATCGGCACCAGGACCTTGTCGCGGTCACGGATGGTGAAGCGCGGCGCCTCGATGCCTTCCTTGACCAGGCGCGCGGAGACGCCGAGATCGGCGAGCACCTCCAGGGTGCGGGCGTGGACGACCGCGGCCCGGGAGGTGTTGTCTCCGGAGGCCTGGTTGTCGATGACGGTGACGTCGATGCCGGCCGCGGCCAGCTTGGCCGCCACCGCCAGCCCGGTGGGGCCGGCGCCGACGACGAGCACATCAGTGGTGATGGTGGACATGATGCTCTCCTTGCTCCGTTGGGTTGGTCAACACGTGTTGGCCAACTGATGTTGACCAAGCTAGCGCGCTGCCGCCATTGACGTCAACGACTGTTGGCCTACAATTGTTGGCATGACCGAGACCCGCCGATCCGGAGCCGAGACCCGCGAGCGCATCCTCGCCGTCGCTCGCGAGCACTTCGCGCAGCAGGGATACGACCGCACCACCATCCGCTCGATCGCCTCAGCGGCGCAGATCGACCCGTCGATGGTGATGCGCTACTTCGGCAACAAGGAGGAGCTCTTCAAGGTCGCCGCCTCGATCGACCTGGCTCTTCCCGACCTCTCCGCGACTCCAGAGGGCGAGGTCGGCCGCGTGATGACCGCCCATTTCGTACGCACCTGGGACTCCGAGGGCACCCTGATGGCCCTGCTCCGCCGAGCGGCCTCGGACCCCCAGGCCGCGGAGCAGATGCGGAGCATCTTCGCCACCCAGGTCGCCGCCGCCGTCGCACCCCTGTGCCCCGACCCGGCCCAGGCCGCCCGCCGGGCGGCCCTCGTCGCCACCCAGCTTCTCGGCATCGCGCTGGGCCGCTACGTACTCCACCTCCCGCCCATCGTCGAGATGGACCCCGAGGAGATCGTCGCCTGGGTAGGCCCGACGATCGACCGCTACCTCACCGCCGACTCGGCGGAACCTTTACGGGCAGGTACGACTAGCGCTTGAGGCCGAGGAGCGCCCAGGCCTCGTCGGTGCTCATCGGCTCGCGCTGAGCGACCGCCGCGGCCTCGACGGCTCGCTCGACGAGCTGGCGGTTGGCGTCGACCGGAACGCCCTTGGCGAGGGTGAGTACGTCCTCCATCCCGACCCGCAGGTGCCCGCCCATGGCCAGCGAGGTGAGCATGACCGGGAGGGTCGAGCGGCCGATGCCGGTCGCCGACCACGAGGTCACCTCCTCCGGCAGCGCGGCGACACCGGCGACCAGCGCGGCCGAGGTGCCGGGCATGCCACCGGGCACGCCCATAACGAAGTCGACGTGGACCTTGCCGCCGGCGGGCAACCCGTACTTCCCCAGCAGCCGCTGCAGCGCGGCGACGTGGCCCAGGTCGAAGAGCTCGAACTCCGGCACCACGCCGCGCTCCTGGGTGAGCTGGTAGAGCTCGGTGATGAACGGCCACGGGTTGGAGAAGACGTCGTCGCCGAAGTTCGTCGTGCCCATCGTCAGCGAGCACGAGTCCGGCCCGGCGTCGAGCACCTTCAGCCGCTTGTCCAGCGGGTCGTGGACCGAGCCGCCGGTGGAGAGCTGCACGATCAGCTCGGTCTTCTCGTGGAGCGCGTCGACCGTCTCGGTGAGCCGTCCCAGGTCGAGCGTCGGCGCATGGTCGTCGTCGCGGATGTGGACATGGATCATCCGCGCCCCCGCCTCCTCGCACTCGACGGCCGTCGCCACCAGCTCCTCGAGCGTCGTCGGCAGCTGCGGGCAGTCTTCCTTCGCGGTTTCCGCCCCGGTCGGCGCCACGGTCACAAGCAGTCCAGTCACCCGGACAATCTAGCGCCATTCAAGCGATCCACCGCAATATCTCCATCAGATGATGGCAAAACGACGAGGGAGCCCCGGCGTCACTGATGACACCAGGGCTCCCTCGTCAGGGATCGTCAGCCGATCGGGATCGTCACCTCGGCGACGTTGCCGACAGCGGCGTGGACCTTCTTGTCCACGGGCTCCGCCTTCGGCGCGAGCGTACGCAGCGTCCACTCGCCGTTACCGGCGAAGAACCGGAAGTGACCGGTGGCCGAGGTGGGCACCTCGGCGGTGAACTCGCCGGTGCGGTCGAGCAGCCGGACGTACGCACCGTGGACCGGCTCGCCGTCACGGGTCACCTGACCCTGGATGACGGCCTCCTTGGCGACATCGACGCCGGCGAGCGAGAGCCCGCCCTCAGTCGCGCCGCACATCAGGCGACACCCGGCTCGTCGCCGGTCACGACCGGAACGCCGACGAGGGAGCCGTACTCGGTCCACGAGCCGTCGTAGTTCTTCACGTTCTCCTGGCCGAGGAGCTCCTTGAGCACGAACCAGGTGTGCGAGGAGCGCTCGCCGATGCGGCAGTAGGCGATGGTGTCCTTGCTCCAGTCGACGCCGGCCTCGGTGTAGATCTCCTTGAGCTCCTCGTCGGAGCGGAAGGTGCCGTCGTCGTTGGCCGCCTTGGACCACGGGACGTTGGCCGCAGTCGGGATGTGGCCGGCGCGCTGGGCCTGCTCCTGCGGGAGGTGGGCCGGGGCGAGGAGGCGGCCGGCGAACTCGTCGGGCGACCGCACGTCGACCAGGTTCTGGGTGCCGATGGCCTCGACGACCTCGTCGCGGAAGGCGCGGATCGAGTGGTCCTGCTCCTGGGCGGTGTAGCTGGTCGCCTCACGGGTGACGGTCTCGTCGGTGAGCTCGCGGGAGTCGAGCTCCCACTTCTTGCGGCCACCGTCGAGGAGCTTGACGTCCTGGTGGCCGTAGAGCTTGAAGTACCAGAAGGCGTACGCGGCGAACCAGTTGTTGTTGCCGCCATAGAGCACCACGGTGTCGTCGTTGGAGACGCCACGCTCGGAGAGCAGTGCGGAGAACTGGTCCTTGTTGACGAAGTCGCGGCGCACCTGGTCCTGCAGGTCGGTGGTCCAGTCGAGCTTGATCGCGCCCTTGATGTGGCCCTTGTCGTAGGCGGTGGTGTCTTCGTCGACCTCGATCAGCACCACCTTCGGGTCATCGAGGTGCTCCTCCACCCACTGGGCGGAGACGAGGGAGTTCTCGCGGGTCATTGGTTACCTTTCGTTGTGTTTCTGGCGTTCAGGTTCAGGCGAAGCGCCTGATCAGCAGGTAGAGCTCGCAGCCGAGGCAGAACCGGAAGACGGCATTGAGCACGGCCGCCACCAGCGCGAGGCCGAGGGCGACCTGTGCCACGAGCGTGGCGCCGAGGAGGTAGCCCACGAGCGCGACCACGAGGAAGGCGAGGCCTACCCCCTGGGCGAATCGGGGCGGTGCCGGGTCCTCGAGCTCGTCCGGGGCCCCGAGCCGGGGACGTACGAACTTCTTGAAGAGCCAGGCGTGAGGGGTCCGCTGAACGCCGAGACCTGCCCCGATCGCGAAGAGCACCGTCTGAACGGCGGTCACCACCAGAGCCCACGGCTGCGGAAGCAGCAGAGCCAGGAGGATGACGACAACGGTCAGCGCCGCAGTGAACTGCGGGCCGCGCGGGTCGATTCCGGTCTGTGCCGCCGTCTTGCTCGAGGTCTCGGACATAGGTGTGCTCCTGCGAGAGTGGAGGGGAGGTCGTCAGGACGAGCCTGACAGGCGAAAGCGATCCCCGGTGTCGACAGCGCGACAAATCTCAGGGAATCAGCGGCAGGAACGACACAGCGCCGAGCGCACGCGGCAGTGATCCACTGCGCGGCGCTTGGTCAGCATGGTCGAGAACATGCGATGACAGTAGCGTGATGCTCGACGGCCACGAAACGAATGTCTCGCCATATGGACGAGCGTGTCAGGATTCGAGATTCACGGCAGGAATCGCACTCAGGACCTGCTCCTTGCGCGGAGCACCGGAGGCACGTGCGATCTCGTTGCCGGAGCCGTCGATCACCAGGGTCGTCGGCGTACGCATGATGTCGAGGCGGCGCACCAGGTCGAGGTGGTGCTCGGCGTCGATCTCGACGTGCACCACACCCGGGACGATGTCGGCGACCTCGCCCAGGATCCGCCGGGTCGCCCGGCAGGGCGCGCAGAAGGCGCTGGAGAACTGCACGAGAGTCGCGCGCGCACCGAGCTCGGTCTCACCCAGTGCGTCGGTGACCGCGTCCCACGCGTGCGGCTCGGGTGCGTGATCCTCGTGAGTCACATGGAGCTCCTTCGTGCCTCGGAAGCGGCCGTCGCTGAGCATCCGGAACAGGCCGAAGGCAAGGGCGGCGGTGATCGCGACGACGGCGATCCAGGCTCCGGTGCTCATAGAACTATTGAACCGGCAATCCGCTCCACTCATTCCCTCGCCGCGCGCCGAAGCCTCTCGTTGGTCGCCTCCAGGCGGCGTACGTCCTCCTCCAAGGCGAGCACGCGGGCGATGCCGGCGAGGTTGAGGCCGTCGGCGAGAAGGTCACGGATGCGGACCAGACGCTCGACGTCGGCGCGGGAGTAGAGCCGGGTGCCACCCGAGGTCCGCGCAGGGTCGACCAGTCCGCGCCGCTCGTAGACGCGGAGGTTCTGGATCTGCATGTCGGCCATCTCGGCCGCCACCGAGATGGCGTAGACAGCCCTGGTTCGCTCCGTCACGCATCAATTCTGACACGCGGACTTGAAATCATCTAGCGCATGGGATATATGAAAGGTATATCCGCTGATATAGATCCCGTGAGGAGGGAAACCATGCTGATCCGAAGCACCGATCCGTTCCGCGAGTTCGATCGCATCACCCAGCAGCTCCTGGGCGGCGGCACCACCAACCGACCGGCCGTGATGCCCATGGATGCCTGGCGCGAGGGCGACCGGTTCGTCATCGAGTTCGACCTTCCCGGCGTCAGCCCGGACACGATCGACCTGGATGTCGAGCGCAACGTACTCACCGTCAAGGCCGAGCGGGTCGCCAGGAACGGCGACTGGCAGATGCTCGCCAACGAGCGCGTCCGCGGCAGCTTCAGCCGTCAGCTCGTGCTCGGCGACAACCTCGACCTCGACCGCATCGAGGCCGCGTACGACGCCGGCGTGCTGCGCCTGGTCGTGCCGGTCGCCGAGAAGGCCAAGCCGCGCAAGATCCAGATCGCCACCAGCCCCAAGTCGGAGCCGGCCGCGATCGAAAGCTGAGTGAGCCTGCCCGCCCCGGCAGGCCCTTACGCAGGTGAGTCGCCGGGTGCGGGCCCCCAGCCCTCTGCGACCTAGCCGCCGGCGAACGGCGGAAGAAACTCGACCGTCGACCCCGGTGGGACCTCGATCCCGCCGGGGTCGCCCGTACCCGCCGGGCGGTCGCCGATCAGTGCCGAGCAGACCTTCAGGACCTCGGGAAGACGGGTGTCGGCATGCAGCTCCGCGGCGCGGCGTACGACTTCCGCCAGCGTCAACGGGCCATCCACCTCGAACCGGTCGGACGGAGTCCCGGCCGCTGACTTGGCCGCGGCCCAGTAGCGGACCTCTATAACATTCGTCACTTTCTCGTGGACATCCTTCCTATGTCACCGCGAGGTTTCGTTAATATGGTGCAACGATCACCTCACCGAGGCTCAATGTTGCGTTTCGGTGCTCCTCTTTCTCTGACCGAGAGGCACCCCATGAGCTCGCTTCTGTTGTTGACCAGTTCGCTCCAGCCTTCGGCAGATGTCCTTCCCGGGCTCTCGCTCCTTGGCCACCAGGTGAAGATCCTTCCTGCTGAAGGTAGCGCGCTTCTCGAGGCGCCGGACTCCGACCTGCTGCTCGTCGACGGTCGGCAGGACCTCGCCCAGGCCCGTGACCTGTGTCGTCTGATCCGCACCACCGGCACCGACATCCCTGTTCTGCTGATCGCGACCGAGGGTGGCCTCGCCGTCGTCGCCCACGACTGGGGCATGGACGACGTCGTGCTGCACACCTGCGGTCCGGCCGAGCTCGAGGCCCGGATCAAGCTCGCCATCGGCCGCATCTCGGCGGCCCGCGAGGCCTCCGACCCCGAGGCCCACGTCATCCGCTCCGGCGAGGTCGTCGTCGACGACGCCACCTACACCGCCAAGATCGGCGGCCGCCCGCTCGACCTGACCTTCAAGGAGTTCGAGCTCCTGAAGTTCCTCGCCCAGCACCCGGGCCGCGTCTTCTCCCGCCAGCAGCTGCTGCAGGAGGTGTGGGGCTACGACTACTTCGGCGGCACCCGCACCGTCGACGTCCACGTACGTCGCCTGCGCGCCAAGCTCGGCCCGGAGAACGAGACCCTCATCGGCACCGTCCGCAACGTCGGCTACCGCTTCGTGCTGCCGTCGAAGAACAACGAGGCCGCCGCCGACGGCGCCCGGCTGACCCCGTCTCCTCGCCTGGGGGCCGACGCCTAGGCTGCTCCTATGGCACTCACCGTCGATCAGGTCCTGGCCATCGCGAAGGCGACCGAGGCGTACGACGGCGTGGCGCCGCTCGACGAGGCGACTCTCCTGACGCTGCGCAACCGTCCGGAGGCCGCCACGATCTGGGGTGACGTACGCGGCTTCGGGCTGATGGTCTCGACAGGCTCGACCACCGAAGGAGAGCTGTCGCTGGTGGTGCTGACCCAGCATCGCGGTGTCGGCCTGGGTCGCCAGCTGCTGCTCCGAGCGCCGTCGCTTCCCGCCGGCACGACGGCGTGGTCGCACGGCGACAACCCGGCGGCTGCCAGGCTGGCCGCCACACAGGGGTGGGACCGCACCCGTGAGCTGTGGGTGATGCGGCGCCCTGTCACCGGTCTGCCGCCGGCTCCGGAGGCTCCTGACGAGATCGTCGTACGCGGCTTCGAGGCCGGCGACGAGTCCGAGCTGCTCCGGGTCAACGCTGCCGCCTTCGCGCACCACCCCGAGCAGGGATCGCTGGACGAGGCCGGGCTGCGAGAGCGGATGGCGGAGTCGTGGTTCGACCCGTCCGGGCTGGTCACCGCGTGGGAGGACGAGAAGCTCCTGGCGTTCCACTGGACCAAGCGCCACAGCGAGACCGAGGGCGAGGTCTACGTCGTCGGTGTCGATCCCGCCGCCCAGGGCCGCGGCCTCGGCAAGCTGGTCACCCTCCTCGGGCTGAACCACCTGGCCGCTGTCGGCGTCGACCGGATCCATCTCTATGTCGAGGGCGACAACACCCCGGCCGTACGACTCTACGAAGGCCTCGGTTTCACCCGTGCCGCGGCGGACACGCACGTCCAGTACACCCGCGGCTAGTCTTCGGTCGCGTGAAGCTGACCGATTCCCATCTCACCGAATCTCAGAGTGACCGGGCCGTCGGGGCCATCGTCGGAACCGCGGTGGCGGATGCGCTCGGGGCTCACTACGAGTTCGACCGCCCTCGGCTCGGCGCGGACGAGGTGGCGCAGATGCTCGGCGGCGGACTCGGCCCGTTCGCGCCCGGGGAGTGGACCGACGACACGACGATGGCGTGGTGCATCCTCGAGGTCGCCGCGAGCGGTCTCGACCTGCGTACCGAGGAGGGGCTGACGGCCGTCGCCCGTAACTTCCGGACGTGGGCGGAGTCGGACCCGAAGGACATCGGCAACCAGACCGCCCGGGTGCTCGACACCGCAGGTCCCGAGCCCACCGCCGCGCAGCTGCGACACGTCTCGGAGAAGCTGCACGAGACGACCGGCCGCACGGGCGGCAACGGCTCCCTGATGCGGACGGCTCCGGTCCCGCTCCGCCATCTCGGCGACCGCCCGGCCGTTGCCGAGGCAGCCGCCGCGGTGAGCGCCCTGACCCACTGGGACGAGCACGCCCGGTCCGGTTGCGTCCTGTGGTCCCTGGCCATCGAGCACGCGGTGATGAACGGCGAGCTCGACGTACGCTCCGGCCTCTCCCTCCTCTCCCCTGCCGAGGCAACCTTCTGGACAGAGAAGCTCGACGAGGCCGAGACCGCGCCGCCGGCGACCTTCAACCCCAACGGCTGGGTGGTCACCGCGCTGCAGGCGGCGTGGTCCGCGATCGCCCAGACTCCCGCTGCCGGTCCCGAGCACTACGTCGAGGCCCTCAACACCGCGATCCGGATCGGCAACGACACCGACACCGTCGCCGCCATCGCCGGCGGTCTCCTCGGCGCGTGCTGGGGCGCCACCGCCATCCCGGCCGAGTGGCGCGAGCTCAGCCACGGCTACCCCGGCATCCCCGGCGACGTCCTCGCCGCCCTCGCCCTGGATGCTGTTGTCGCCGGGCGGGCACGCTGATCACCGTTATCGGTCAGCCGTCGCTACACCAGGAACTGTGGGTGCTCAGGCCTACCGTCGCCCTATGAAGCTCACCGCTCGGGCTGCCGCCGAGACCATCTCCCCCGCCCACAACATCGGCCTGCGAGACGCGGGGCGCGTGCTCGCGGCCGGACTCGCAGGACCGGCCACCAAGCAAGGGACGTCCCTGGTCGCCTACCGGAGCTCGCGCAACTGGCTGAGCGCGGACGTGCCCGTCCGATCGAACGGACGGCTCTGACCGTTCCCGGCCGCAGGGCCGATCAGCGCAGCGGGCGGATGTGGAGGCCGATCTCGGGGTCGACGAGGACCTCCTGAGCGACCGGCATCCCGTCCACGACGAGCTGCGCGTCCACAGGTACGTTGCGCTTGACCAGCCCCAACGCGATCGGGCCGAGCTCGTGGTGACGAGCCGACGAGCCGATGAAGCCGACTGTCTTCTCACCGAAGACCAGCTCGGAACCAGCAGCGGGCAGCCGGTTCTCCGAGCCGTCGAGGTGGAGCAGCACCAGGCGCCGCGGCGGGCGGCCGAGCGTGTGGACGCGGGCGACCGTCTCCTGGCCGCGGTAGCAGCCCTTGTCGAGATGGACCGCGTACTCCGGGCCGACGGTCTCTTCCGAACCCGGCACCCAGCCGACCTCGTTGGGGATCGTGCGCGTGTCGGTGTCGACGCCGAACCGCGGCTCACCGCGCTCGATCCGGAGAGCCTCGAACGCCCAGAGCCCGCAGGCGGGGCCCGCGGCAGCGGCGTACGTCTCCAAGGAATCGCGCGGGACGAACGAGTAGCCCTGCGAGGGACGCCAGACCGAGGCCTGCGACGGCTCCGCCGTCACGGTCACGTCGGACCAGAACTTCATCCGCTCCAGATAGGCGACCAGAGCCTCACCGGCACCGGGCTCGGTCCACGCCAGGAAGGAGGAGCCGTCGTCGACGCCGGAGAAGAAGTGCTCGACATGTCCCTGCGGGGACAGGATCAGGGCCGAGGTCCAGACCCCGGGCTCCAGTCCCTCGAAGGCCTGCGAGGTCAGCGAGTGCAGCCAGGTCAGCCGGTCGGGACCGGCGATCCGTAGGACGTCACGGTGGGAGAGGTCGACGAATCCCTCACCTGAGGCCAACGTCCGCTGCTCCAGGTTGAACGACCCGTAGTGTGCGGCGACGGGTGCGTCAGCACCATCGCCGGCGACGGCACCGGGCAGGGACAGAAGCGGGCTGGCAGTCATCATGGCTCCTCAGAAGAACAGTCGACGCACGCCCCGAAGACGGTCAGATGAGCGACATCCACCTCGAAGGCGTACTCCTCGCGCAGCCGCTCGCTGATTCCGTCGGCCACTGAGGGGTCAACACTGGTGACCTTCTGACACTTCCTGCAAACCGCATGAAAATGCGGACGGCCGGAGACCGAGTGGTAGGTCGAGGCCCGCTCGCCCAGGTGGGCGTGGCGCACCAGTCCCAGCTCCTCGAGCACCTCGAGGTTGCGATAGACGGTGGAGAGGTTGATCGCCGAGGACGACTCGCGTACGACCGCGAGGACCTCCTCGGGGGTGGCGTGCCGCAGCCGCTCGACAGCGCCGAGGACCAGCTCGCGCTGGGGCGTGAGTCGATAGCCCTTCGCCCGAAGGGCCTCGCGCCAGTCCTCAGCCGCCTCGGTCATCGCGACTACTTGTTGACGCGCTTGAGCCGCGCCCACAGGTGCGGCTGCAGCGCCTGGCCCATCGCGGCCATGTCGTACGCATAGAGCAGATCGCCCTCGACGTTGCCGTAGAGACGCTTGCCGGCGGTGTACTCCTTGGCGGTCTCGGTGCGACCGACGGCGTCCGTGGTGACGTCGAGCTTGCCGCCCTCGGCCTTGCCGTACCACACCTCGATGATGCCGCTGCTGTGCGTCATCACCCACTCGACCTCGCCCCCAGGGCGGAAGCGCAGGAAGCCGGTCTCGAGCGCGGCGTCGCGCACCTTCTCGCCGGTCTCGGGGTCGATGATCCACGAGCGCGCGAAGTAGTGGAAGAACGGTCGCCCGTCGTGGGTGAAAATCAGCTCCTGACCGAACTCGAACTTGTCGATCGTCGGATAGTCACCGTGTCCGTTGCCCTGCCAGGTGCCGAGCATCCACGCACAGGGACCGGCATCGGGGTGAAGGTTCTCCGGAAGTTCGAAAGCCACACCCCGAGTTTAGGCCGTACGTCGGCTACGACCCGAAACGCAAGCGCTAGTGTGCTCGGCATGCAAGAACTCGTGGTGAAGGTGACCGTGGGCGCCGAGGCGCCCGAGCGTACGAACCAGGCCTTCACGGTCGCCTCCGCGGCCGCGACCGCCGGCGCGAAGGTGTCCCTGTGGCTCACCGGTGAGGCGACCTGGTTCGCGGTGCCGGGGAAGGCGGAGGAGTTCACGCTGGAGAATGCGACTCCTCTGCAGGAGCTGATCGGACTGGTCCTCGAGTCCGGCCAGATCACCGTGTGCAGCCAGTGCGCGTCCCGTCGCGACCTCTCCGAGGAGGACCTGATCGACGGCGTGATCATCAAGGGCGCGTTCGTGTTCGCCGAGGAGATCCTGCGCGACGGCGTGCAGGCGCTCGTCTACTGAGCCCACCCCTTCACAGAACTACACCAATGTAGTTCCAGGTAGCAGCCGTGTTAAACCTCTCGGAGACTCCACACACCGCCTACTTCGCCGTTAGCATTCACCCTCGTGAGCACGCAGACCCCCAGTGGCAAGTGGTGGAGCCGTGATTCGGCCGCCCAGCCGGGTGACGACGAGGACCTGACGGCGCGCGCTGCGGAGTTGGCCCGCGCCGCTGCCGCAGCCGAGTCACTTCGCATCGCAGCCGAGCAGGCGGCCGCCGAGCAGGCGGCCGAGCGGCTGGTGGCCGAGGAGTCCGCCGCCCAGCACGCGACCGCCCGCGCGAAGGCGGACGAGACCGCCAAGCTGCACGCCGAGCTGGCCGCCGACGCCCACCAGGCGCGCGAGGTCGCGGAGAAGGCAGCCGAGGAGTACGCCCGCGCCCGGGTCGAGGCCGAGAAGCTCGCCGACACCCGTGCCAAGGAGCGCGCCGAGGCCGAGGAGGCCGCCCTCGCGAGGGGCAAGGAGCTGGAGGCGGCCGAGCGTCGCCTTCTCGACGCCGCCCGTGTCGCCGAGGAGCAGGCCACCGCCCGCACCGAGGCCGAAGAGGCCGCCCGTGCCAAGGCCGAGGAGGCCGCGGCCGCGGCCGCTTCCGCCGCGGAGGCCCACACCAAGGCGGCCGAGCACGCCGAGCTGGCCCAGGCCGCCTACGCCGCGCGCAGCGTCGCGGAGGCAGCCGCCGAGGACCGCCTCGAAGAGATGGACGAGCTTCGCGACGCGCTGGCGGCAGCCGAGAAGGCTGCCCGCAAGGCCGCGGACGAGGCCCGTGCCGCCTACGAGGCGCGCAGCGAGGCCGAGGCCGCCGCCGAGGCCGCCTACACCGCCCGCGCCGCGGCCGACACCCGATCCGAGGAGCTCGCGCGGATGCGCGAGGAGGCCGACGCGGCCGCAGCCGGCCGGGCCGACGAGGCGCTGGCCGCGTTCACCGCGCGCCAGGCCGCCGAGCAGGCCGCCAACGACCGAGCGACCGAGGCCGAGAAGGCAGCCGCCGCACGCATCACGGCCGAGGAGTCCGCGGTCGCGATGGCGACCCAGGCCGAGCTCGCCGAGCAGGCGCGCAAGGAGGCCGAGGCCGCGGCCGAGGCCGCCTATGCCGCTGCCGAGGCGGCCGCGACCGCCCGCGCCGAGGCCGAGGAAGCGGCGAAGGAGGCCTTCGAGGAGCGCAAGGCCGCCGACGCCAACGCCGAGGACCACGCGATGACCCGTGCCGCGGCCGAGGCCACCGCGGCCGACCAGTACGCCGTGGCAGCCGAGGCGCTGGCCGCACGCACCGAGGCGGAGGAGGCCGCGCTGCGCGCCTTCAAGGCCGCCGACGCCGCCAACGACGCCCGTCTCGAGGCCGAGAAGAGCGCGAAGCAGTACGCCGAGTTCGCCGCTGCCGCCGCGCACGAGGCCAACGAGAACGAGGAGCGCTACCGGCAGCTCACCGAGCTCGCCTCCCAGGCCGAGCAGGCGGCCGAGTCCGCCAACCTCGCCCGGATGGCGGCCGACCAGCGCGCCTCCGAGCACGCCGATCTCGCGGTGCAGGCCCTGGAGGGCCGCCGCGCCGCCGAGCGCGCCGCTACCGAGGCCAACGAGGGTCGTCGCGCGGCGGAGTCCGCGCTGCGTACCGCCCACGAGTCGATGACCGAGCTCATCACCGGACAGGCTCGCGAGCGCGAAGAGGCCGAGCGCCGGATGACCGAGATGATGAACCGTCTCGCTGACGTCCAGGAGCAGGCCGCCGAGGCCGTACGCCTTCGGGCGGAGGCCGAGGAGGTCGCCGGTCAGAAGGCGATCGACCGTCAGGCAGTCGAGGCCTCGATCCTGCACAACACCCAGCTGGTCGAGCAGGCCATCGTGGACCGGCAGATCGCCGAGCGCCGCAGCGCCCAGCTCGCCAAGCAGCTCGCCGACCTGCGCGAGGCCGTGATGCTCGCGGTCAAGGGCGGCAGCACCAACAAGCGTGCGATGCAGGCCCTCGAGCTCACCCTCGCCGCGACCCCGTCGCCGCCCGAGGCGCAGTTCCCCATCCCGGACGCTCCTGACGAGCCGCTCGTCGTCGAGCCCCTCGAGCCGGTCGAGCCCGTGAAGGCCACGGCTCCCGCGCCGGTCGACTCACCGGCAGCGCCGACGGCCGGTCCTCCGACCGCACCCGTGACGCTGCCCGAGCGGCAGACCGGCAAGAAGCAGGCCGACAAGTCGCAGTCCCAGGGCTCGCCCGCGCAGCCGGCGGACCTGCCCGACACCCCGAGCGACTCCCTCCCCCAGCGCTCGAGCGGCTGGCTGGCGGCGGTCAAGCTCGCCGAGTCCGGCAAGTTCCCCGGCGCCAAGATCCCCGGCGCCGGCAGCTCCGTGCCCGAGGCCGCCACCGCTGCCGACGACGCGCCTGCCGACGAGTCGGAGGGCGAGCCGGTCGGCGCCAAGAGGCTCACCGTCCGCACCTTCAGGCCCGAGGACGGCTCGCTCATGACCGAGAGCACCGTCACGGTCACCGAGGAGGGCGTGCTCGACGTACGCAAGGACGAGCAGACCCACACCTACGACCTCTACGACACCCACACCGACATCACCATCAAGGGTGAGCCGGCCGCCGACGAGTGGGTCGTCGAGTTCAACACCGACGAGGCGGGTGCGGTCCAGGTCGACAAGTCGATGGTCGACCCCGAGGCGTTCCAGCGCGAGGTTCTCCGCTGGCGCCCCGACATGGCCGGCTGAGCTCCTTACAAGTTGTCCTTCAGCACTCGAGCGATCTCGAGGACTGCCGCGCGTGCCGTACGCCCTGCGCCGACCACGTTCAGGAACCCATGGATCTGGTCGTCGAAGCGCCGGTGCACGACCTTGACCCCGGCCTCGTCGAGCTTGGCGGCGTACGCCTCGCCCTCATCGCGCAGCGGGTCGAAACCCGCTGTCGCGACGTACGCAGGGGCGATCCCGGTCGCCGGGATCTCCGCATACAGCGGAGCGTGGCGCGGGTCGCGGCGGTCGATGCCCTCGGGCAGGTAGTTGTTCGTGGCGGCCGCGATGAAGTCGGCGGTCAGGTAGAAGCCCTCGCTGAGGTCCTCGCGGCTGCGGGTGTTCGCCTCCGACTGCGTCACCGGGTAGATGAGCAGCTGGAACGCGCAGTCCTCACCGACGGCGAGCGCGACCCCGGCGGCCAGGTTGCCGCCGGCGGAATCGCCGCCGACCCCGATCCGGGCCGGGTCCGCCCCGAGCTCGGCCGCATGCTCGACCGCCCACCGGAACGCCGCCACCGAGTCGTCGTACGCCGCCGGGAACGGTGACTCCGGCGCCAGCCGGTAGTCGATCGAGAGCACCTTGACGCCGGACTCGCTGGCCAGCAGCCGGCAGGGAGCGTCGTGGCTGTCGAGGTCACCGAAGATGAAGCCGCCGCCGTGCAGGAAGACCAGCAGCGGCGCGTTGCCCGAGGCACCCTCCGGGACGTAGAGCCGCGCCTTCAGCCCCGCGGCCCAGAGCTCGCGCACCGACCCGATCTCCTGGCGACCGCCCCCGAGCTGCGACTGCCGCAGCAGCGCGACCCGCCCCTTCGGGATCGGCAGCGTCGACGGGTCCGGCTCCCCCGACACCTTCATCAGCGCGAGCATGACCTGCGTGTCCACCGCGAGCGTCTGCCCGTCGTACGTCACCGGCTTGCCGACCAGCCGCCGCTGCACTGCGGCCGGAAGGTTCAACGCCGTTGTGAACGCAGGCCTCTTGATGGGCACCAGCAACGGATCGATCAGGGACGACGCACGCGCGAGAATCGACATGCGCCCAAACTACCCGCTAGTAGGGACATCGTGTAACAGGTAGTTCGCCAGACGACCCGAGTCCGCCAAGCGGCGCCCTTGCATGCGGTCGCTGGATTTCTACCCTGCTCGCCGTGATGGCCTCGATCGCGGAAGGTGTTCGCCCAACAGCGAGCAGGCGTCATGACGCCCCCAAGCCGTACACGTGCCTACCCGCTCAGATACGTCGACTGAGGCCACAAGTCCCGGGCGAACGAAAATTCGTTCGCCCGCTCGCGCTCGACTGCGCCCTCGGTCCCTGTCGCAGCGATCTCGGGCGGATTCCGCCAGAGGGGCACGCGGTGGATGACAGCCTTGATGAATCACCGGCCGGAAAGCGCATCGACCATCGCCTCGATCACGCTGCGACTGAACTCGCTGTCCTCGTCCGGGGCAACCACCGTAATCAGGTACAAGCCGTCCGCGACCAGAGTGACATCGTACGGCTCGAATCGACCCAGACCGTGACCGTATGGATCCTCGAGCGCGGTGACCGCAATCGAGCCAGCATCGAAGCGGCGATACATCAAGCACAGTGGCGCCTCTGAACGTGCATCGAGGGAATACCCGAACTCCTCCCAATGAACGTCCATCTCCTGATCACGGACAAGATATATGGCGGCCTGTTCGCCAAGGTCACTCAAACGATCCGCACTCCATCCGCGCGGCCCGCCGAACCCTTCGATCTCGACCGTCATGTTCGGCCATCGCTCTCCCCACACCGAGATGAAGCGCGCGATCTTCAGATCGATCGGCCCCGAACTGATCATGACCTGATCACGTCCCGTGACCATCAGCCGAAGCCCACCGCGGCAAGTAGGTCCTCCAACAGATCGTCTGCCAGGTCGTCGATAGCTCGTCGCTCCTTCTCGCAATACGATCCGGTCGCCCCGAGTATTGCTGGATACAGGGACAGCAAGGCCCCCACGGTCGCGCCGCATAGGACTCCGCCATTCGCCCGCCAACGATGGGATGCGAGTTCGATCTCACCCCGGAGAGCAGCGAGCGCCGCTGAGTCGATCCCGCTCCCAATTCTGATCTCGGCCGCGAACTCGATGAGTTGCTCCACCAGAGAATCGTCACTCGACGTCATTCGACCCCACCGAACCCGGCGAACGCCGTGAACCGGTAGCGGTTCTCCTCGGCATCGAAGACGACTTCGATCTCGCGGGCACGCAGCCCGAACTGATTCTCCGCCCATCGACACATCGCGACAGCCAACCCTTCTACCTGGAAGTCCGTCTCGACAAGGGTGACGTCGTCAACCGTCACGTGCACCGCGCGGCGGTGGCGACGGACGACATCAGCAGCAACCGTCGTCCAACCAGCACGCAACGCATCGACATGATCGAGCGCCAGCCCGGCCGCGGCCCCAGAGAACTCAAGGGTCGTCGCGCCGCCACCATCGGCAGAGCGATCGACCGGGTCGCCGTATCGAACCTTCGCGGTGATGGAGATCCAGATCCCCCAAGAGGACCGCAGGACCTTGAAGACGTACGTACTCCACGTCTCGTCCACCATCTGTCCACCTCCCTGGTCGAACCTGGGCGGCTCCGGCGTCGCCCGACGCCGCAACCTACTGCGCGAGAGCGAGACGTACCGTGGAATCGACGGTTTCAAACACCCGCTCGGATGAAAGACTGGCCTCATGAGTCTCGACCCGCAGGCCCCCACCCGCTCGGCCGAGGACACCGTGAGCCTGACCGCGGTTCCCGACCAGCCGTTCGACGTCGAGCCCGAATACATCCCCGATCACGAGGCCCTGGCCGAGGTCGAGAAGTACGAGGACAGATTCCTCGACCGAGAGCTGTCCTGGCTGCGGTTCAACGAGCGGGTGCTGGAGCTGGCGGAGGACGAGACGCTGCCCCTGCTGGAGCGCGTACGTTTCCTGGCGATCTTCACCTCCAACCTGGATGAGTTCTTCATGGTCCGGGTGGCGGGTCTGAAGCGGCGGATCGCGGCGGGGGTGGCGGTCAAGGCCGCGTCCGGGCTGATGCCGCGCGAGGTCCTCGAGGTGATCTGGCGTACGACCCGGGAGCTCTCCGAGCGGCATGCCGCGGTGTTCCGCGGCAAGATCAAGCCGGCGCTGCTCGAGGAGGGCATCCAGCTGCTGCACTGGGAGGACCTCACCCCCGAGGAGGTCAAGGCCTGCAAGAAGCTGTTCAAGGAACGGGTCTACCCGGTGCTGACGCCGCTCGCGGTGGACCCGGCCCACCCGTTCCCCTACATCTCCGGCCTCTCGCTCAACCTCGCCGTCCGGCTGAGGGACCCGAAGACCAAGAAGAAGCACTTCGCCCGGGTGAAGGTGCCGCCGATCTTCAGCCGCTTCGTGCCGCTGGGCAACGACCGCTTCGTGCCGCTCGAGGAGGTCATGAGCGAGCGTCTGTCCAAGCTCTTCCCGGGCATGGAGATCCTTGAGGTGCACACCTTCCGGGTCACTCGCAACGAGGATCTCGAGGTCGAGGAGGACGACACCGAGAATCTCCTCACCGCGCTGGAGAAGGAGCTGCTCAGGCGGCGCTTCGGCCCTCCCGTACGCCTCGAGGTACAGGAGTCGATGACCGACTCGACCCTCGACCTGCTGGTCTCCGAGCTCGGCATCTCCGACAAGGAGGTCTTCCGGCTGCCCGGTCCGCTCGACCTGCGCGGGCTGCACGGCATCGCCGACATCGACCGCGAGCAACTGAAGTATCCAGCCTTCGTGCCGAGCACCCACCCGGCGCTCGCGCCGGTCGAGAGCGCCGCGCCGGTCGACGTCTTCAAGGCGGCCCGCCGTGGTGACGTACTCCTGCAGCATCCTTACGACTCGTTCGCGACCAGCGTGCAGCGCTTCATCGAGCAGGCCGCGGCCGACCCGCGGGTGCTGGCGATCAAGCAGACCCTCTACCGGACCTCCGGCGACTCCCCCATCATCGACGCCCTGATCGACGCCGCCGAGGCCGGCAAGCAGGTGCTGGTACTGGTCGAGATCAAGGCGCGCTTCGACGAGGTGGCCAACATCCGCTGGGCCCGCAAGCTCGAGCAGGCCGGCTGCCACGTGGTCTACGGCCTCGTCGGCCTGAAGACCCACTGCAAGCTGGCGATGGTGGTGCGCGAGGAGCCCGACGGCACGATCCGTCGCTACACCCACATCGGCACCGGCAACTACAACCCGAAGACCTCCAGGCTCTACGAGGACATGGGGCTGATCACCACCAACGAGGGGATCGGCGAGGACGTCGCCCACCTGTTCAACAACCTGTCCGGCTGGAGCCGGGAGGCGACGTACGAGCAGCTCCTGGTCGCGCCCGGCAACGTACGCAACGGCCTGATCGAGCAGATCCACGCCGAGATCGCCCACCATCTGGCAGGGCGGCCGGCGAGGATCCGACTCAAGGCCAACTCGGTGGTCGACGAGGCCATCATCGACGCGCTTTACCTTGCCTCGCAGGCGGGCGTGCCCGTGCAGCTGCTGGTGCGCGGCATCTGCGCGCTCCGTCCGGGCGTGGAGGGCCTGAGCGAGACCATCGAGGTTCGCTCGATCCTCGGCCGGTTCCTGGAGCACTCGCGGATCTTCTGGTTCGAGAACGGCACCGCCGACGACGGGGACGGACCGAGCGCCTGGATCGGCTCGGCCGACATGATGCACCGCAACCTCGACCGACGGGTCGAGGCCCTCGTACGCCTCCCCACCCCCGAGCTCGTGGCCGAGGTCGGCGCACTGTTCGACCTGGCATTCGAACCGACCACGGATGCCTGGCTCCTCGGGCCCGACGGGACCTGGACCCGAAACCACGCTGCCAACCATCTCCAAGCGATGTTGATCACTCGACAGCGCCAGCGCAGGCGTGCCGCGGCGGGCTAAGACACGCCCTGGCTTTCGTCGTGTCAAGCGGACTCGCCTAACATGAGCCCGCAGGTCTGCCTCATCCAGCCAGGAGCCCCCCGTGCGTTTCCGAATCCGCCCGGTCGACACGTCGTTCTACGACCTGTTCACCGAGTCCGCCAACCACCTCGTAGGCGGTGTCTCTCTGCTCGCCGAGATGCTCAGCGACACAGCCGAACGCGAGGACGTCGCGCGACGGATGCGCGACGCGGAGCACGCCGCTGACGAGACCACCCACGAGATCGTCAAGAAGGTCAACTCGACCTTCGTCACGCCCTTCGACCGCGAGGACATCTACGCCCTCGGCTCCGGTCTCGACGACGTGATGGACTCGATGGACGAGGTTGTCGACCAGATCTTCGTCTACGGCGTCAACATCCTGCCCCCGGAGCTCTCCGACCAGGTCACCGTGCTCCAGCGCTGCGCCGAGCTGACCGCGGCGGCGATGCCCAAGCTGCGCTCGATGAAGGAGCTCTCCGAGTACTGGATCGAGATCAACCGTCTCGAGAACCAGGGCGACAAGAACCACCGTCGCATCCTCGCCAAGCTCTTCTCCGGTGAGTACGACGCGATGGAGGTCCTCAAGCTGAAGGACATCGTCGAGTCGCTCGAGGACGCGATCGACGGCTTCGAGAAGGTCGCGAACACCGTCGAGCAGATCGCCGTCAAGGAATCCTGACACCGTGGAACTTGCCATCGTCATCGCGGTGGTCGTCGTCGCCCTGGTCTTCGACTACACCAACGGCTTCCACGACGCCGCCAACGCCATCGCGACCTCCGTCTCCACGCGCGCGCTCACGCCACGCATCGCCCTCCTGCTCGCAGCGGTGATGAACTTCGTCGGCGCGTTCCTGGGCCAGAAGGTCGCCCACACCGTCTCCGACACGATCACCCCACCATCAGGGGCACATGGTCTGACCGTGGTGATGGCCGGCCTGCTCGGCGCGATCGCCTGGAACATGATCACCTGGTACTTCGGTCTTCCCTCGTCCTCGTCGCACGCGCTCATCGGTGGTCTGGCCGGCTCGGCGATCGCCGCCGGCGCGTTCGTCAACTGGATGACGGTGCTGGAGAAGGTCGTCATCCCGATGTTCGTGTCCCCGTTCGTCGCCTTCAGCCTCGGCTTCGGCGTGATGCTCGCGATCATGTGGATCTTCCGCCGTGCCAACCCGCACAAGGCACAGAAGGGCTTCCGGATCGCCCAGACGATCTCGGCCGCCGCGATGGCGCTCGGCCACGGCCTGCAGGACGCGCAGAAGACGATGGGCGTCATCTTCCTCGCCCTGGTCACCGGTGGCTTCCTCACGGCCGATGACGACCTCCCGTTCTGGGTGATCGCCGCGGCCGCGACCGCCATCTCCCTCGGCACCATGTCCGGCGGCTGGCGCATCATGCGCACCCTCGGCCGCCGGATCATCCACCTGGACCCGTCACGCGGATTCGCCGCCGAGTCGGTCGCCGCCTCGGTGCTCTACTCCACGGCGTACATCTGGGAGGCCCCGATCTCGACCACCCACACGATCACCTCGGCGATCATGGGTGTCGGTGCGACCAAGCGGTTCTCCGCGGTCCGCTGGGGTATCGCGAAGTCCATCGTCGCCGCCTGGGTCTTCACCTTCCCCGCGGCCGGCGGCGTGGCAGCCCTGACCTACCTGCTCTGCCACTTCGTCTTCCAATTGCCGTAGACGACAACGTGCCGAGTCGGCGCATCCGACCCCTCCCGCTCGCTTCGCTTCGCGAGACACGGGGTCAGATGCGCCGACTCGGCTGCATTTTCTAGCCGAAACGACCCGAGATGTACGCCTCGGTGTCCGGGTTGTCCGGCTTGGTGAACATCTGCTTGGTGGGGTTGAACTCCACCAGGTGGCCCGGCTGGCCGGCGGCCTTCAGGTTGAAGAAACCGGTGTCGTCGGAGACACGGGCGGCCTGCTGCATGTTGTGGGTGACGATCACGATCGTGTACTCGGACTTCAGCTCGTGGATGAGGTCCTCGATCGCGGCGGTCGAGATCGGGTCGAGGGCCGAGCACGGCTCGTCCATGAGCAGCACCTCCGGCTGGACCGCGATCGCACGGGCGATGCAGAGCCGCTGCTGCTGACCACCGGACAGGCCCATGCCGGGCTTGCCGAGACGGTCCTTGACCTCGTTCCACAGGTTGGCGCCGCGCAGCGCGCTCTCCACGATCGAGTCCGCCTCGGACTTCTTGATCCGCTTGGAGTTGAGCTTGTTGCCGGCGAGCACGTTGTCGTAGATCGACATCGTCGGGAACGGGTTGGGCCGCTGGAAGACCATGCCGACCTTGCGGCGTACGGCCACCGGGTCGACGTTCGGCCCGTAGATGTCCTGGCCGGCGATCTGGATCTTCCCCTCGACGTACGCACCGGGGATGACCTCGTGCATCCGGTTGAGCGTGCGCAGGAAGGTCGACTTGCCGCAGCCGGAGGGCCCGATGAAGGCGGTCACCGACTTCGGCTTGATGGACATGGAGACGTCCTCGACGGCCTTGAAGTCGCCGTAGAAGATGCTGGCGTCCTTGACTTGAATGGACATGTGTTTCTCCTAGCGCCCGGTCTTGGGGGCGAAGATCGTGCCGACGATACGGGCGATGAGGTTGAGGACCATGACGAGGATGAAGAGCACCAGTGCTCCACCCCAGGCGTACTCGACGCCCTTGGCCGTGGCCTCGGACAGCTGGGTGTAGATGAAGACCGGCACGGTCATCATCGGGCTGTCCTCGAAGGCGCTGGTGTTCATGTTCGGGTTGAAGCCCGAGGCGACCAGCAGCGGCGCGGTCTCGCCGATCACTCGCGAGATCGAGAGCACGACACCGGTGACGATGCCGCCGATCGCGGTCGGGAGCACCATCTTGGTGATGGTGCGCCACTTCGGCACACCGAGGGCGTACGCAGCCTCGCGCAGGTCGTCGGGGACCAGCTTCAGCATCTCCTCTGTCGAGCGGACGACGGTCGGGATCATCAGCAGCGAGAGCGCGATACCGCCGCCGAAACCGAAGCGCGTGCCCGGTCCGACGAGGAGGGTGAAGAGCGCGAACGCGAACAGGCCGGCGACGATCGACGGGATGCCGGTCATGACGTCGACCAGGAAGGTGATCGTCTTGGCGAGGCGGTTGCCCTTGCCGTACTCGATCAGGTAGATCGCGGTCATGATGCCGATCGGGATCGAGATCACCGCGGCGATGCCGGTGACGATCAAGGTGCCGATCAGTGCGTGGTAGAGACCGCCCTGCTCGTCGCCGGTGACCGAACGCATCGAATAGGTGAGGAACTCCGGGCTGAGGGTCGCGGCGCCCCTGGAGACAACCGTGTAGACCAGCCAGATCAGCGGGATGACCGCGACCGCGAAGGACGTCCACACCAGACCGGTGACGAGCTTGTCGGTCGCCGAGCGCCGGTTCTCCACCAGCAGCGCCCACAGCGGGTAGCCGATGAGGAACCCGAGCACGGCGATGACGGCTGCCCCGACGATGCCCACACCGAGCACCAGGGCCAGGCCGCCGAGGGCGACCGCGGCGACGCCGACCAGCCACTGGGCACCACGCGGGAGCGTGGCATGGGACAGCTGCGGCTCGTTCAGAGAAGGTTCGGTGTTGGTCACTTGGCCCTCCCTCGGGCGACGATCCAGCGGGCGAGCGCGTTGACCAGGAAGGTGAAGGCGAACAGCACGAGGCCGGTCGCGATCAGCACGGAGAGCCGGTCCGGCGTGCTCTCCTTGTAGCCCTGGGCGATGTGCGCCGCGATGGTCTGCGGGTTGTTGGTGCCGATGATGAACAGCGAGATGAGGACCTTCGGAGAGACGATCATCGCGATCGCCATGGTCTCCCCGAGAGCTCGGCCGAGGCCGAGCATGACCGCGGAGACCATGCCGGAGCGGGCGTAGGGGAAGACCGCGTAACGGATCATCTCCCAGCGCGTCGCGCCGAGCGCCAGCGCCGCCTCCTCGTGCAGTCGCGGCGTCTGCGCGAAGACCTCGCGGCAGATCGAGGTGATGATCGGCAGGATCATCACGGCCAGCACGATCGCTGCGGTGAACAGCGTACGGCCGTTGCCGGAGGGCTGGCCGTCGAAGAACGGCAGCCACGCCATGTTCTCGGAGAGCCAGGTGTGCGCCGGCACCAGGTAGGGGCCGAGCACCACCGCACCCCACAGGCCGAAGACGACCGAAGGGACCGCGGCGAGCAGATCGATGACGTACGCAACGGGGGTGGCGATCCGGCGCGGGGCGTAGTGGCTGATGAAGAGCGCGATCGCCACGCTGAAGGGGACCGCGACGATCAGGGCCAGCACAGCCGCGTACATGGTCGCGAACAGCAGCGGCACCACCAGGCCCAGGAACGAGCCCTGGCCGGCGTAGTGCTGCTCGTCCACGCTGAAGCCCGGGATGCCCTCGATGCCCAGGAAGATGAAGACGGCTGCCAGCGCCACCATGATGAGAGTGGCGGCGATGACGGCGAGGCCTCGGAAGACGACATCACCCATCGAGCCACGGCCGGACAGCTCCGACTTCGGGTCAACGCCAGGGTCGGCGCCGGGGTCAGCGGCGACAGTCACAAGGCATTCCTCGACTTTCTTGTTTCGGTTCTCAAGACAGCCGTACGGGCGGCGGCCGCAGCCACCGCCCGAACGGCGATCAGATCAGACGTACCGGCACTTACTTGATGCCGCCGACCAGGTCGAGAGCCTTGTCGGCGGTCTCACGGTCGAGCGGTGCGGAGCCGGCCTCCTCGGCGGCGACCTTCTGGCCCTCCTCGGAGAGGATGTACTCCAGGTAGCCCTTCACGTTGGCCGCGTCCTCGGCGTTCTCGTAGGTCGGGCAGGCCAGCAGGTAGGAGACCAGCACGACCGGGTAGACGCCGGCCTCGGTGGTCGTGCGGGCGACCTCGACGGCCATGTCGTTGTCGCTGGTGCCGACCGGCTTGGAGGCGGCAAGGATCTTGGCGGCGGCCTCGGCGGTCGGCTCGACGAAGTCCTCGCCGACCTTGACCTTGACCGTGGCGAGGTCGTTCTCGCGCGCCGCGGACTCGTCCATGAAGCCGATGTAGCCGGCACCCTGCATGGCGGTCACGACACCGGAGGTGCCGTCGCCGCCCTCGCCACCCTTGATCGAGGCGGGCCACTCACCGGAGGGCTCCTCGGTCCAGCCACCGGCGGCCGCGAGGTACTCGGTGAAGTTCTCCTGGGTGCCCGAGTCGTCCGAGCGGTGGACCGGGGTGATCGCGGTGTCCGGAAGCTTGGCGTCCGGGTTCGTGGCGGCGATCGCCGGGTCGTTCCACTTGGTGATCTTGCCGGAGAAGATGCTGGCGATCGTCTTGGCGTCGAGGCTGAGCTCGTCGACACCCTCGACGTTGAAGACAACGGCGATCGGCGAGACGTAGCCCGGAACCTGGATCGGGTCGGCGCCGCACTGCTCCTTGGCCTTGCTCAGCTCGCCCTCGTCGTCGTTGAGGGCGGAGTCGGTGCCGGCGAAGAGGTAACCACCGGTGATGAAGCCCTCACGACCCGAGCCGGAGCCCACGGGCTCGTAGACGACGCTGAGGTCGGGGTTGGCGTCCTGGATGCCGGCGACCCATGCCGCCTGGCCCTTTTCCTGCGAGGAGGCTCCGCCACCCTTGATGGTGCCCGAGAGGGTGCCTTCCCCGTCGCTGCCGCTGTTCTGCTCGTTGGCAGCGCCGCAGGCGCTGATCGCAAGAGCAAGGGCCGCAGCCGTGATGCCCGGGACGAGTGCCCGGCGCAGCGAGGTGGTGTTCACGCAAGTCTCCTGATTGATGATGCAGTCGATTCGGAGTTGTCGCGATGACCGTAAGGAGCCGAGGTGGACGGGAAACTCGGTGAAGGTGAACGCAGGCTGAACGAGGAACACAAAGTCGGTGGCAAATCAGTGTCAGTTCCGGGCACAGGAGATGAACAGGCAGGCCTCAAGCCTCTGTTAGACCTGAAATGCCTCAACAGCACACACTTCACCCGCGCGCACGTGCAGCACCATCAGCTCGCCCTTCGCCAGCTTCGGGTCACGCATCCCCAGCCCCTCGAAGACCCAGGGCAGCACCGGCCGGTGCGTGCAGATCACCGTCGGAACGGCCAGGTCACGCAGGGTGTCCGCAGCCAGGGCCGACACGCTACCTTCGTCCGCACCCTCCTCGCTCAGCAGTCTCATCTGCTCAGACGCGATGCCGGCGAGCCCGGCGTACGGCGCGACGGACTGCGTGCAGCGAACGCTCGGTGAGGTGATCACCCGGCGGATGTCGTACGCCATCAGCAGGCCGGCCAGCGTGACCGCCTGAGCCCGGCCTGTGTCGTCGAGCGGCCGCTCCGGGTCTGCCCCAGACCAGGCCGAACGACCGACGGCCGAGGCGTGACGGAGGACCACCAGGGGCGTGGTGGGGTCGCGTACGTCTTCGGCCTGCTGCAGCGTCGCCCGATCGTGCGGGTAGGTGAGCCGCTGGCGCGCCTCGTCCACCGGCAGCCACTCGACGTCGTCTATCTCGTCGTTGATCAGGTAGCCGTCGACATCGTCGTCGGCGCCGGCAGCGGTGCGGCCGACCCAGTAGTGGACCACCTTCTGCCCCGCATCGACGGGATAGCGCTGCTGCTGGAGCGGGCGACCGAGTGCGACCTTCAGGCCGGTCTCCTCACGCACCTCCCTGATCGCCGCCACCGGCACCGTCTCGCCGGGGTCGACCTTCCCCTTGGGAAAGGACCAGTCGTCGTACTTGGGTCTGTGGACCAGCGCCACCTCCGACAGGTCGTCGTGCTCGCGAAAAACCACTACGCCGGCGGCCGGGATCTCGGGCATGCGCACAGGGTATGTCGAGAAGGCGGCTGATTCGTCTAAGGTTCCTCGCAATGCTCCGCACCCCCCAGCTTCTCAGCCGCCCCAGGACGTGGGCAGACCGCTCATCCCGAGTCGTACGCGCCCACCCCCTGGTGACCATCGCGGTGGGCGTCGTCGTCGTTGCGCTCGTCATCTTCCTCGCCCGCGCATGGGCGACCCGCGGAGGCGACCTCGACGAGGCCCTGCGGCTGGCTCCCGCCGAGGCGACCCGGGTCTCCTTCACCGACTGGACGGGAATCCGCGAGAGCGTCGGTGCCGACCTCGACGCCGACTCCACACCGGAGGAGGTCCACGAGATGATCGACGAGGCCTATACGAAGGACCTCACCTCGACCTCGGTGCTTCCCGACGCCTCCGGCCTGCTGCAGCAGCACTTCGGCTGGTCGCCCGCGACCCTCGACTGGGAGCTCTACACCCAGTCGACCGAGGGAGCGCTCATGGTCGGGCACCTCGAGGACATGGACGCCGACCATCTCGTCGAACAGCTCACCTCGATGGGGTTCACCGCTCCCGAGGACGACCCCTCGGACGGTGGTGTCTGGGACGGCACCCTGGTCCCGTTCTCCAGCTTCACGGACTCCGGCATCGACTCGACGATCAGCCCGCAGCTCACCTACATCGCCTTCCTGCCCGAGGAGGACCTCATCCTCGCCTCGGACGGCCGGCGCTATCTGAGCGACCAGGTCGAGAGCCTCGGCGACGGCGACCTGCACGAGCCGATGACGGACGCCGCCGACCGGCTCGGCAACCCTCTCTCGGCGTTCGTGTACGACGGCGACTTCACCTGCACCGAGATCGGGCTGGGCGGCGCCTCGGCCGCTGACCAGGACCAGGCAGACGGCCTCGTCGACGCCGCCGGCGACATCAACCCGATCGCGGGCTTCGCCATGGCAGCCGAGTCGAACGGGGACGTACGCGTCGCCATGTCGTTCGAGAACGACGACCAGGCGCGTACGAACGCCGACACGCGTGCCAAGCTCGCCGTCGGCCCGGCACCCGGCCAGGGCGGCACGTTCGACGAGCGGTTCGAGCTGGGCAAGGTCGCGGCGGAGGACGAGGTCGTCACCATGCAGCTGCGGCCGAAGGACGGCACGGCCGTGCTCTCCGACCTGGCGAACGGGCCGCTGCTCTTCGCGACCTGCTGACGTGCTTAGGGGATGATCCCGAGGATGCGGTCGATCTCCTCTTGAGAGAGGTGATCCTCGGACTCGCTGGCGGCGACGATGAGATTGGTCGTGAGCTCGACCTCGAGAAGCAGCTCGGGATCTTCCAGCGTCACATCGAACTGATCAGCCACGCTCGCCGCCTCCTCACGTCACTCTCAAAAAGCTCGTCATCACATCATCGCCCAGTCCCGGTGGATCTGCGCGCTGATCCACCAAGAACCATCAAAAGTTGTCATATCAAGCGTGACACAGAAGCCTGAGAGGGCTCCAATCAGACCACGAGGCCCCAGCCGAACGGCTGGGGCCTCGTTGCAGATGATCAAATGTCGGCAGGTGCCGAACCCGAGATCGCCTTAGCTACTCATAGAGCCTCAGAGAGGGCGAACGTTCTCCGCCTGCGGACCCTTCGGGCCCTGGGTGACGTCGAACTCGACCTTCTGGTTCTCGTCCAGCGACTTGTAGCCGTTGGTCTGGATAGCAGAGTAGTGAACGAAGACGTCGTCGCCGCCGTCCTCCTGCGCAATGAAGCCGAAACCCTTCTCGGCGTTGAACCACTTAACGGTGCCCTGAGCCATCTGCTCGTTACTCCTTAGTCGGGGCGAGAGGCCACCAGGTTCGGTAGCCCCGCATCAGGGGCGGGTGACACGTCGCTCCGACCTGTGTTCCCGGACCGGGGTCCGGGCGGGCACAGAGCAGAAACGCCGTTGGATCACAAACTCCGCAGGCGTCAGACCTTCTGGAACTTGCACCTGTTGCGGGAGTGACACTAGCAACTCACGCGCCTGTGCGAACCCCCCTTGACCGATCGTTTTACGCGCGAAGCGGTGAAGGTTGAGCAACAGAGCCGTGAAACGACCGCTCAGCGGGACGTACGAGCACGTGTTCCGGGGCATCGTCGGACGGCAGAAGACCCCCGCCCGAGGCCGGGCGAGGGTCTGATCTGGTAGGCCGTGTCGGTCTCGAACCGACGACCCATGGATTAAAAGTCCACTGCTCTACCAACTGAGCTAACGGCCCGCCGGGAGTCTACCGGAGCAGCTGCCGTGTCCTATTCGTGGTCGTCCAGCCGCGCCGACGACCTTCCGCGCTCGCCGATGATCCGGGCGCATCGCTCGGCGGCCGCCTCGCCCGTCAGCGCATGCTCGAGCAGGAGCTGCGCCCAGCGCTCGTAGCGGGCGACCTCGACCGGGTCGGCGATCTCGAGGTCACCGGCGCTGGTCTCGAGGGTGACGATCCGGTCGCGCTGGTCCCAGCCGTGCTGGACCAGAACGGGGAAGCTCTCGAAGGGGACGATCCCGATGGTCGCCTGGGTGGTGGTCGCCAGGTTGGCGATGTGCTCGATCTGGGCGCGCATGATGTCGGGCGAGCCCACCAGGTGATGGAGGGCTGCCTCACCGACCAGGATGGTGATCGTCCGGCCGGGCTCATAGAGGATCGCCGAGCGACGGAGCCTGGCCGCGATCACGTGGGAGACCTCCCCGGCAACCTCGTCCCGGTCGCGCGAACCACCCGCCAGCGCCAAGAGGGCACGCGCGTAGTCGGGTGTCTGCAACAGCTCGGGGACACTGTGCGGCTGGTAGCTGGTCAGGACCTTGGTGGCCACCTCGGTCGCTGCGTACGCGTCCTGATGCTGCTCCGCACCGCCGCCGGTCGGATGAGCGTCGCGGAACGCGGCATGCTCCTGGTCGGCGCGGGCGCGCAGCGCGAGCAGCATCTCCCGGTCGGCGCCCACCGCGGCCGCCCAGGCACGGACCTCGGCCTCGGAGACCGACTGCCGACCGGACTCGATCTTCGACACCTTGGGCTGGGACCAGCCCGAGCCCAGGGCATCCGCCAGGCCGGATCCGGTCAGGCCGGCGGCGCGACGGGCGTCCCGGAGCGCCTCGGTCAGCGCTTCGCGGGCTCGGCGGTTGGGGCGGGGCACGGCGACAGCCTCCTTCGACGGCTTCGACTGGTTCGGCGAACCACCATCGTGCCCGATGGGCATACCGTACGTCCAGATGCACATCATGATTGGCAAGATAAAAATATTATGCTCTACTGAGTCCGGGGTCGACGTCGACAGGAAGGCAGGGCCTCGATGAGCATCCGACGAACCCACCCCGGGCGACCACGCCTCGTCCCTTCGAACACGGCCGCCCCACCGCGCGAGCAGGTGCTTCACGCCGCGGCGCAGCTGTTCGTGACCAAGGGCTTCGCGGCCACCTCGACCCGGGAGATCGCCGACAAGGTCGGGATCCGGCAGGCGTCGCTCTACTACCACTTCACCGGCAAGGACGAGATCCTCGCCGAACTCCTGGAGCGATCGGTCCGACCCACCGTCGATCGGGTCGACCAGGTCGAGCAGCTGACCGCGTCGGCGGGCCCCGAGGCCGCGCTCTACCTGCTGGCCCTCGTCGACATCCACACGCTCGCCGAGGCGCCGGACAACATCGGCATGCTGGCCACCCATCCCGACGTGACCAGCAGCGAGGCGTTCGATGCCTTTCGCAGCATTCGCGCCGAGCTCGCCGACGCCTACGGGCGGCTCGCCACCCGAGCCGCGATGCCCGGCATCGCAACGGCGGCCGAGCCGGGCCCCCTCGGTGAGATGCTCATGCATCTGGTCGAGGTCACCACGAGCCTTCGCAGCAGCGGTGTGCCGATCGACGACGCGACCGCCGCCGTCATCGCCTCGACCTGCCTGCGCGCCTGCGGGATTCCCGACAGTCGCATCACTCCGGCAGCCGCGTCCGCAACGACACTCGTCGGTGGGCTGACGATGAGCGCGCCGACATGACAGCGGGCCCGACCAGCTCAGAGCTGGTCGGGCCCGCTGCGTACGGACGAACTCTCGTTCAGTGGGTCCCGGTGATGCGGTCGAGCGGGCCCGGGGTGTAGGGCGAGTTGGCCTCCAGGTAGGCGGAGAAGGCGTCGATGTCGAGGCCGCCGTAGTAGGGGTCGGTGCCCTTGGTGAAGGCCGCGAAGGCGTCACCGCCACCCTGCAGGAAGTTGTTGGTCACGACCCGGTAGGACGCGGCCTTGTCGATCGGCTGGCCGTTGAGCGTGACCGAACCGTCGACCGGACCCGAGGGGCTGATCTGGTAGGAGAAGCCCTTCGAGACCTGCAGGATCTTGTGGGACGCGGCGTTGGCGCCGGTGACCTGCTGGGTGAGCAGGTCGTAGATGTCCTGGCCGGTCATGGTCAGCGAGACCAGGTAGTTGTTGAACGGCTGGACCGTGAACGCCTCGTCGTAGGTGACCTCACCGACTGCCTCGCCGTAGGGCGAGTTGGTCGCGGTCAGGTCGGCACGGATGCCGCCCGGGTTCATGAACGCGATCACCGGCGTCTGCCCGTTGACGACCGTCGACTGGTCGGCGAGCTGAGCGTCGGCGATCAGGTCGCCGAGGGCGCTCTCGCCGGAGGCGCTGGTGGTGCGGGTGACGTCCCCGGAGATCGAACCGAGCACCCGGGAGGCGATCGGGGTGACCAGCTCCTTGTAGGTGTTGATCAGCGTGGTCTGCTCGGGGGCCTTGGCCACGTCACGGGTGACGAGCAGGTTCGAGCCCTTGACCGACGAGCGGACGATGTCGCGCGACTTGAGGTTGTACTTCAGGTTGGTCTCGGTGTAGAGCCGGCCGAAGGACGAGGCCGAGGTGATCAGGCGGGACTTGCCCTCGGGGTCCGGTACGTCGCAGACATAGGGGTTGTGGGTGTGCCCGGTGACCACCATGTCGATCTCAGGGTCGAGGTTCTGGGCGATCGGCACGATCGGCGAGCCGGCGACGAGCTCCCCGCCGCCCTCGCAGGTGTAGTCGTACCTGGCGTTGACGTCGTAGACCGTGCCGGTGGCGGGGTCGGTCCACTTCTCCTTCGGCAGGTTGGCACCCTCGTGGATCAGGGTGACGATCGCCTTGACGCCCTTCTTCTTCAGCTTGGGCACGAGCGCGTTGGCCGTCTCGACCTCGTCCTTGAAGGTGAGGCCCTTGACCCCCTCGGCGGTGACGATGTCGGGGGTGCCCTCCAGGGTCATACCGATGAAGCCGATCTTGACGCCGTCGACCTCCTTGATGGCGTACGACGGCAGGATCGTCTTGCCGCTCGCGTCCTCGATCACGTTGGAGGCGAGGATGTCGAAGTCGGCGCCCGCGTATTCGTGGGCGGCGCAGGAGTTCTGGTTGTCCTCGCCGTCGCCGTCCTCGATGCAGCCGCCGTCGGCGATGCGCTGCAGCTCCTTGTAGCCCTCGTCGAACTCGTGGTTGCCGACCGCGGTCACGTCCAGCCCGAGCTTGTTGAGCGCCTCGATGGACGGCTCGTCGTGGAAGGCGGCCGAGAGCAGCGGCGAGGCGCCGATCAGGTCACCCGCAGCGACGGTCAGAGAACGGTCGTGGCCCTTGCGCGCCTCGGCCAGGTGGGAGGCGAGGTATTCCACGCCACCCACGTTGACGGTGTCATCGACCGGCTTGCCGGTGGCCGGGTCGATGTGGTGGCCGGTGATCAGGCGCCCGCTCGACCCCGACGGCGCCTCGAGATTGCCGTGGAAGTCGTTGAACGAGAGCAGCTGGACATCGACCAGGTGCTTGCCAGGCTTCGCCGCGGCAGAGGCAGAGGTCGCGACCGGAGTGGCGACTGCGGCGGCCGCGAGAGCGACGGCGGCAACGGCCACAACGGGGCGAAGCTTTCGGGTGTTACGAGGCATTGCGGGGCTCCCCATCTCAGTGATCGACGAAGGGAACAATGCCCCTTCGGGTTCCGATTGTGAAGAGGTAACAGGATTACCGCCGCCGAATCGTCACCAACCGTTAATCATCGCCAAATTTCGCTTCGGGCTCCGCTTCAGCCAAAGAATTCGGCAGCGTCCACCGCGCCGCCGGCCTCCTCGAACTCGTCGCGGACCGTCTCCCGCAGGTTCGCGTCCGAGAGGTAGTCGGCAGCCACCCCGGCGAGACCGTAGGCGGCATCGACGAGCACCTCGTCGGCGTACGGCGTGACCGCGGCAGCGGCGAACTCGCGGCTGTGCAGCGACACGTCGGGCTCGGCGATCTTGACCATCGCGTGCAGGCCGGGGACCCGGAAAGAGACGTTGCCGAAGTCGGTGGACCCGGCGAGCAGGTCCGGGACGACGCCCGGCGCGAGGACGGTGTGGTTGCGCTCCTGGTAGCGGCGGTTCCACGCTTGCGCCAGCCCGCTGTTGTTGCGGATCGGCAGGTAGACCGGCGACTCGTCCCAGCTGAACTCGACACCGCAGCCCGTCATCAGCGCCGCGCCCATCGCCATCTCCTCCAGCCGCTGGGAGAGGATCTTGAGCGTCTCGGGGTAGGCGGAGCGTACGTAGAACTCGATCGTGGCGTGCTCCGGGATCACGTTGGGACGCAGGCCGCCGTCGGTGATGATCGCGTGCACCCGGTCGGTCGGAGGCATCTGCTGCCGGTTGAGCGCGACGCCGGTGTAGAGCAGGTTGGCGGCGTCCAGGGCATTGCGCCCCATGAACGGCTGGATGGAGGCATGCGCCGGCACCCCGACGTACGTCACCTTCAGCTGCCTGCGGCCCAGGAAGACCGGCTCGGAGCTGTCGTAGGTGAACGGGTGGACCATGATCGCCGCGTCGACGCCGTCGAAGGCACCCTTCTGCGCCATCAGCTCCTTGCCGCCACCGCCCTCCTCGGCAGGGGTGCCGAGCCAGATCACCCGTCCGCCGAGGCGGTCGATCACGCTCGCGATGGCCAGGAACGCGCCCACGCCGACCGTGGCGATCAGGTTGTGGCCGCAGCCGTGGCCGATGCCGGGGAGCGCGTCGTACTCGGAGAGCACGGCGATCGTCGGGCCGTCCTTGGCGCCGCCCGCCGAGGCGTAGAGGGCGGTCGGGAGACCGTAGGCGCCACGGGCCACCTCGATGCCGTGAGCCTCGACGAACTCGGCCAGCCCGGCCGAGCTCCGGTGCTCCTCGAAGCCGGTCTCCGGGTGCTCGGCGAGGTCGTGGGAGACCGCGAGCAGCTCCGGGCCCAGGTCCACGAGCTTGTCGCGGATCGCATCCAGGATCCCCCTCGGCGCACCCGCCGAGGTCGACTCGGCGGCCTTCGTGATGAGCGCCTTGGCGTCCGCTTCGTCGCGGAGCTGGTTGACCAGGAACGGGTTCGGCTGCTGCGGCTGGCTCATGTGGCCAGAGGCTATCGGTGATGTGTCATCGATCGCTGAGGGCCCAGCCGTCGGCGACGATGCGTGCCTCGTCGGCCGGTCGGGAGGAGTCGAACGACGTACGCCGCCCCTCGCTGACCACGATGCCGTCGACGTAGATCCCGCGACCCTGGGAGGACGAGTCGGTCTCGTAGGTCCACCGCACCGTGGTGGTGCCGTCCGGGAGCTCGGCGCGGCCGCACAGCCATCGCCGACCGCCGTAGCCGTTGACCGCCTCGCTGGTCTCCCACCTCCAGTCACCACCCTCGAGCGTCCAGGGAAGCGGGCTGAAGGTGGTGCCGTCGGTGGAGTACTGCAGCCGGCCGAAGTCGAAGCGTGGCTCGGTGTCGAAGTAGTAGTCGAAGCGGAGCCTCGCGCCGTCGGTGGCCGCGAGCGGCACGTCGAGCGTCGCCTTCTTCGCGTTCGTGCGCCCCGAGAACCACGACGTACGTCCCCTCACCGGCCTGACCGCCGAGGCCATGCCGAGCGCGTCGGAGACGGCACGCCGGGAGGGGTTGTTGCTGCCCCAGTCGCGGCTGGGGTGGACGCGGTTGGTCATCAGCACGACGAGCTGGTGGCCGATCGGGTCCATCACGATGCTGGTGCCGGTGTAGCCGGTGTGGCCGAAGGAGACCGGGGACCAGATGGGCCCGTGGTACCAGGTCGTGGCGAGCTCCCAGCCGAGGCCACGGGAGCTGGTGAACCGGGCTCCGGTGTAGTCGCGCAGCGACAGCCTGACCGTCTCCTCCTCGAGGATCCTGGTCCCGTTGTAGACGCCGCCGTTGAGGTACATCTGGCCGAACCTGGCCATGTCGGCCGCGGTCGAGAAGACGCCCGCGTGACCGGCGACGCCACCGAGGGCCCAGGCGTTCTCGTCGTGCACCTCGCCACGGATCATCGGGCGACCGGCCCAGGGCTGGAACTCGGTCGCGGCGACCCGGTCGCGGCGGTCGGCGGGCGGGTTGTACATGGTGTCGCGCATCCCGAGCGGCTCGGTGACGTGGTCGCGGACGTAGACGTCGAGCGTCTTCCCCGAGAGCCGCTCGACCAGGAGCCCGAGGGTGATCAGGTTGATGTCGGAGTAGCGGTAGATCTGCTCGGGCGCATGCGTCGGCGTCGTGTCCATGATCGCCGCGACCCGCTCCTCGTACGTGTCGTAGCCCGCCCACAGCGACGGCGACGGGCCGGCGAGCAGGCCGGAGACGTGGGTGAGGAGGTGGCGTACGAGGATCGCGTCCTTGCCGTGCGGCGCGAACTCGGGCAGGTAGGTGACCACCGGCGCCTCGAGGCCGAGGCTGCCCTGCTCCATCAGCTGGAGGATCGCGGTCGTGGTGAAGAGCTTCGACATCGAGGCGATGTCCCACATCGTGTCCAGCCCGGCTGCGACCTGCTGGTCGGCCGGGAGCTCGACGACGGTGGTGCCGTCGAGGCCGTATCGGAGCGCCTTGCCCACGCTCTCGTGGGCGACGATGACGCCGTCCTTGACCGCGATCGCGGTGGCCCCTGCGTACAGGGGGTGGGCGGGGTTCTCCGTCGTCGGTTCGAGGAACCGGGTCAGCTCGGTGCGGATCCTCGCGATGTGCGCCGGGTCCAGGCCGACCTGGCGGGCGTGCCCGGGACGCAGGACGGTGCGTGGGGTGAAGGTCAGCTCCTCCGGCGTGATCGTCGGCGGCCGGCCGGCCAGCGAGGCAAGTGCCCTGGTTGCCTTGGTGGGGTCCTCCGGGGTCGAGGCCACCGCGGCACCGCCGAGGAGAGTCATCGCGACTCCGCTCAGGGTGCCGCCGAGAAGCGTGCGCCGAGAGGTCATGAGCATGTCCGGAGACGGTGTCATACCCCGATACTGCCGCTCCGGCGCGAGCTTCGTGCGTGAAAGGAAATTTTCTTTCACGGTCTAGGTGTCAGAGCGTCGGCCAGTGCTCCGCCCACGGCTTCGTCTGCTCCAGCTGAGCAGCGACCTGCAGCATCAGACCGTCGTCGCCGAGCTGACCGGAGAGCTGGATGCCCAGCGGAAGTCCGGCGGCGGTCCGGTAGGTCGGCACCGAGATCGCCGGGCGTCCGGTGATGTTGGCGAGCTGGGTGTAGGGCACCCAGCCGAGGTTCTCGGCGACCAGCTGGTCGATCATCCCGGTCGCGCGCATGACCCGCCCGCCGTGCACCTTGTGCAGCACCCGTGCCGCGGTCTGGAGCGCCTTGGGCGTGGTCAGCTGCCCGACCTTCAGCGGCGGCTTCGCCAGCGTCGGAGTCAGCAGCAGGTCGTACGTCTCGTGGAACGCGCTGAGGCGGCGTACATGGTTGCGGCGGTTGATGTGTGCCAGCTCGACGGCGACCACTCCCCCGGCCCGGCCGAGCTCGGCCACGGCAAGGGTGTCGGCCTCGAAGTCGGCGTTCTTGGCTCCGACGCGGAGCTTGGCCTCGGCGACCTCCGCAGCGGCGGAGGCGAACCAGATGGTGAGGAAGTCGCGGCCGAGCTCGGCGGCGTCGTAGGGCGCCTCGACCTCCTCGACGTCGTGGCCGAGTGCTTCGAGGGCCTTGGCCGCGTCCTCGACGGCCGCGATCGCCTCCGGGTCGGGCGTGGTGATGGAGGACGTCGAGGTGAAGCCGATCCGAAGCTTGCGCGGCGCGGCCGCGATCGCCTCGGAGAAGGCCGCGCCGGGGTGCGGCGCGTGGATCATCGCCATCGGCCGGTCACCGATGAGCGCGTCGTAGAGCCCGGCCGCGTCGCGGACCGTGCGGGTCACCACGCCCTGGACGACGAAGCCGTTGGAGGCATCCAGGCTCTGCGGGCCCAGCGGCAGCAGCCCGCGGGTGGTCTTCAGACCGACCAGGCCGTTGCACGCCGCCGGGATCCGGATGGACCCGCCGCCGTCGTTGGCGCCGGCGGCCGGGACGATCCCGGCGCCCACCGCTGCCCCGGAGCCACCCGAGGAGCCGCCGGGCGTGTGGTCGGTGTTCCACGGGTTGCGGGCGGCGCCGAACAGCTCCGGCTCGGTGATCCCCTTCGACCCGAACTCCGGGGTGTTCGTCTTGCCGAAGATCACCAGGCCGGCGTCCAGCGCGCTCTGGGTGAAGTAGGAGTGCTCCTCGGCGACGTCGTCGACGAGCGACCGCGAGCCGTAGGTCGTCGGGTGCCCCTGATACTCCTGAGCCAGGTCCTTCACCAGGAACGGCACCCCGGCGAACGGCCCGCTCGGACCGTCGCCGGCGACCTGGGCGTCGGCCTCGGGAATGTCCGCGACGATCGCGTTGATCCGCGGATTCACCGCCGCCGCCCGCTCCCGCGCCGCGGCCAAGACCTCGGCCGCGGTCACCTCCTTGGCCGCGACCAGCTGCGCCAGCCCGGTGGCGTCGTACGTCAGATACTCATCGACCCGCATGAGCGCAGGTTAGCGGCCGGGGCGAGCTCCGCGCCCCCAAATGGCGTGCCGTTTCCGGAGTGCATGGCTATGTTCCGGGCATGACCATCACCAGCGGCGAAGCCGCCTCGACATCGGACGAGACCGCGATCGAGACGCTGGTGCATGCGTTCTTCTCCGCGTTCACCTCAGGACCGGACGCGGCCGCACGCCTGGACGATCTGCGCCGGATCATGCTTCCGGGCGCGACCGTGGTGCGCACGTGCGGCCTGCCGATCGAGGTCTACGACGTCGAGTCCTTCATCGCCCCGCGCCTCGCGCTCCTGACCAGTGGCGAGATCAGCGAGTTCGAGGAGTGGCCGGAGCCCGGTCGCACCGACGTCTTCGGCGACATCGCCCACTGGTGGGGCGCTTACGGGAAGCGCTGGCGCACGAACGACGAGGTCCACACCGGCAGGGGCATGAAGACGATGTCGTTCGTACGCACCGACGACGGCTGGCGGATCAGCTCCGCTGCCTGGGACGACGAGCGTTGATGGCCGGTCAGTTGAAGATCTCCCGGTAGTCACCCTCGACCCGGTCGCGCTTCCACAGGTCGATGCCGGTGGAAGCGGCGTACTCGTCGATCCTGGCCAGCTCCTCGGAGGTCAGCTCGGGGCCGGAGAGCGCGCCGATGCAGTCGGTGACCTGCTCGGGGCGGGAGGCGCCGATGACGACCGAGGTCATCCGCGGGTCACGCAGCGCCCAGGCGAGCGCCATCTGGGCGAGCGTCTGGCCACGGTCGACGGCGAGGGCATTGAGGGACTCGATGCCGGCAAGCGTCTCGGGCGTGAGTGCCTCCGGGGTCAGGAAGCGGGCCTTGGCAGCGCGCGAGTCCTCCGGGATGCCGCCACCACCGAGGTACTTGTTCGTCAGCAGACCCTGTGCCAGCGGTGAGAAGGAGATCGCCCCGGCCCCGACCTCGTCGAGAGTGTCCAGCAGGCCGTCGGTCTCGAGCCAGCGGTTGAGGATCGAGTAGGACGGCTGGTGGATCAGCAGCGGCGTACCGAGGTCACGCAGGATCGCCGCCGCCTCCCGGGTCAGCGCCGAGGAGTAGGAGCTCAGCCCGACGTAGAGCGCCTTCCCGGACCGCACGATCTGATCGAGGGCGCCCATCGTCTCCTCCAGCGGCGTGCTGGGGTCAGGACGGTGGTGGTAGTAGATGTCGACGTAGTCGAGCCCCATCCGCTTCAGCGACTGGTCGAGGCTGGAGATCAGGTACTTCCGCGAGCCGCCGATCTTGCCGTACGGCCCCGGCCACATGTCCCAGCCGGCCTTGGTCGAGATCACCAGCTCGTCGCGCAGGTGGGCGAAGTCGCCTCGCAGGTGACGCCCGAAGTTCTCCTCGGCGGACCCGTATGGCGGGCCGTAGTTGTTGGCCAGGTCGAAGTGGGTGATGCCCGCGTCGAAGGCCGTACGCAGGATCGCCCGCTGCCGCTCGAACGCCAGGTCGTCACCGAAGTTGTGCCACAGCCCGAGGCTGACCGCCGGCAGATCCAGGCCACTGTTGCCGGTCCGCCGATACTGCATCGCGTCGTAGCGCGACTCCGCAGGAACGTACGTCATGCGCCGGTCCCCTTTCCGGCGCGCAGCGCCACCTTGATCATCGGCCACTGCAGCGGCAGCCGCGCGACCGTACCGGCGAAGAACCCGGCCGACTTGGGCGTCCGCTTCCGGTTCGCCCGCTTCCCCGCGTCGACACTCATCTGCACGTTGGCCGGGAACACACCCACCAGCAGCGCGGCACTCGCGAGCCCCGCGATCCGGCGGGTCTTCGGGTGCAGCAGCCCCAGCCCGCAGACGATCTCCGCGACCCCGGAGACCTCCACCACCTTGCGCGCGTCCGGCAGCGCCGACGGCACGATCGGCTCGAACACCTGCGGCCTCACCAGGTGCAGGGTCCCCGACCCCAGGAACAGTGCGGCCAGCCCGACAAGCGGCAGATCGAGCCGCGAAGAAGATTCAGTGCTCACGGGTACGACTCTTCCACAGGCACAAAGAGGCTCACCTCGAGGCAGTCATCCCCGGGATCCGCTCAGCGCCGCTCCCACTGAACGCCCCGCCCTCAGATTGGCGGTGAAGGCTCGAATGTCCTCGACAAGACCCGGATGGGCGCCGTCGGCTGGAACCTCGACCTCGACGATCTCTGCGATGGCGGCCAGGGCCTCATCGACCAGTGCCTCCGCACCGCGGAGCCGCCACGAGGCGACCTCGGCCACCAGGTCGGCTCGGGTCAAGGCGGCGTGCTGGTAGACCCCGTCGACCGCGAGCGCCAGCTCACCGTCATTCGGCAGATGCCGTTGCGGGACGACGTCGTACGCCGGAGCGATCTCGATCGAGCCGTCCAGATGGTGCAACAACGAGATGTTCTTGGCATGCATGTCGAGGTTGCCGATGGCTGCGGCCAGTACCGTCATCGTGGCCAGCTTCCGCAGCGAGGTGGAGTCACCGAGAGAACTGAGCTCGCCGGCGACCCGCTTCAGGGAGACCTTGCCGCCGTACTTCTGGTACTTCTGGTCACCGCGCGCCCCCAGCACCTGGTTGAAGTCCTCCTGATGCACCCTGCTCGGGACACCATCCGTCCCATCGCCGCGGTCGTACCGTTCGATCACCAGCGCCGGCTCTCCGGCGAACTCCTCGATGAACGTCTCGTACGCGGTCAGCCCCAATGCCTGCGCGAACCGGGCGCCGTACTCCTCGTCGTAGATCATCGACGGGAAGTCGGACGTGACCGGCTTGAGGATATGTGTGGATGGATACCCGTCCAGCGCCCGATGCCAGCCGTCGTCGTTGCGGACCAGGACGATCTTGTCCTGCACGCCAGCGAGCGACGTCTTGCCTCCGGCCGGCTTGTTGGCGAGCGGGAAGGCGCCGACCTCACTGAGAAGATCCGCGACTCCTTGTTCACCGACAGGTTCGAGCTTCGGGGTCCGGGGTTCGCCGGGGACATCGGGGTCCCAGATCTGAAGGGCACCGGCGACATCTCGCCCGTACACCCGCAGCATCCCGATCACATCGCGCTCGTTGACACCGGCCATCGCCGCAAGCCTCGAGAGCATCCGCCCCTCAGGAAGCATCTCCGCGAAGAAGTTCTGTCGCCGTGGCTTGCGTCCCCGCGGTGCGACCGGGGCGAGCGGAACAGCCAGCGACAGGACCGTACTGTCCAGGCCGTACGCCTCGATCGCGTCTGCGGAGGCGACGAAGTCGTACGTCGCGCTCGACCCGACCAGCCGTCCGATCGGCTCGCCGTAGAGCTCGACCACGAGGTCACTCATCGTCATTCCGGGGGGCGATGGTCGCGGTCAGCTCGGTCCCAGTCTCCCGCATCAGAGCGAAGAGACGATCGACGAAGATCGACGGCTTGCCCGCCTCGATCTCCCAGATGTAGCGCTGCGTGGTCCCGATCCGCGACGCGAGCTCGCGCTGGCTCCACCCGTTGAGCAGGCGCGCCTGCTGCAGGATCCGCCCCAGCGACTCCGGGCTCGTGACCTTTCCGGTGTAAGTCATGCACACCTCCTACTACTACGATAACGTATTCAACATTGGTGACTACGAAAACGTAGTCAAACAGGCTGACTTCCTTTTCGTAGTCACGCGGATGGTCACGAAAACCATTCGCCCGCAGGTCGCGAGCGACCTACTGTTCTCGGCAACGGCTCGGCGACACTGAGCGGAATCGAAGGAGGCGAGGACAGTGGGATACGACATGCGCGGCGCAGCGGCGACTGTCCGACGCGTCCCCACGGAGCGATCCCGGTAGGTGCTCAGGCACCCCAGATCGCTTCCTCGACGCGGGCGTCCGGCGACGCCATGGGCCTCATCAGCCCCATGGCCTTGGTACGACTCCAGGCCCCAACGCCCTCGTGGTCCAACGGATCACGACGCCGGTCTACGAAGCCGGAGATGGAGGTTCGACTCCTCCCGAGGGCACAACCGTCTCAATCGGACCTGCGCACCCGTTCGAGAAGCACTCGTGTCACCCGTACCGAGGGGCGCGTAGAGACTCGGTATCCATCGACTTCAGTCGGAAACTCCCGGCCTCGCAACTTCCACACACATGTGCCGAAGCTGCGGCCTCAGACGCACGGGGGTCCGTCACTTCCGTGCATGTGCACGGAATCACCACCGACGATTCACCCAAGACTGATGCGGGAGTCCTGAGGTCAGCCAGTGACCCCAGGACTCCCGCGTCGTTCGACCCATTCGGCTACGCGCCTGCGGCGGCGCGCTCCTCGAGCTTCGTGAGGCAGATGTCGACGATCATGTCCTCCTGGCCGCCGACCAGACCCCGGCGGCCGCACTCCATGAGGATGTCGCGGGTGTCGACGCCGTAGCGGGCGCTTGCGTTCTCGGCGTGGCGAAGGAAGGAGGAGTAGACGCCGGCGTAGCCCATGGTGAGGGTCTCGCGGTCGACGCGTACGGGGCGGTCCTGGAGCGGGCGGACGATGTCGTCGGCGGCGTCCTGGAGCTTGAACAGGTCGCAGTTGTGCTTGAAGTCCGACAGGTTGGCGACCGCGATGAACGCCTCGATCGGGCAGTTGCCGGCACCGGCGCCGTGGCCGGCGAGCGACGCGTCGACGCGGTAGACGCCGTTCTCGACCGCGACGACCGAGTTGGCCACCGACAGCGAGAGGTTCTCGTGGGCGTGGATGCCGATCTCGGTCTCGTCGTTCAGCACGTCACGGTAGGCGCGGGCGCGGTCGCGGACGTCGTTCATCGTCAGGCGGCCGCCGGAGTCGGTGATGTAGACACAGTGGGCGCCGTAGGACTCCATCAGCTTCGCCTGCTGCGCGACGACGTCCACGGGCGCCATGTGGTTGAGCATCAGGAACCCGGAGACGTCCATCCCCATCTCGCGGGCGGCGGCGATGTGCTGGGCCGACACGTCGGCCTCGGTGCAATGGGTCGCGACCCGGACCGAGCGCACGCCGAGGTCATAGGCCCGCTCGAGGTCGTGGATGGTGCCGACGCCCGGGAGCAGCAGGGTGGTCAGGCGGGCGTTCTTGATGACCGAGGCCGCAGCCTCGATCCACTCCCAGTCGCTGTTGGAGCCGGGGCCGTAGTTGACCGAGCCGCCGGTCAGACCGTCGCCGTGGGCGACCTCGATGGCGTCGACGCCGGCCTCGTCGGCGGCGATGACGATCCGCTTGACGTCCTCGGGCGTGATCCGGTGGCGTACGGCGTGCATACCGTCGCGCAGCGAGACCTCTTGGACATAGATCGGGATGCTCACTTGCCAGCCTCCTTCGCAGCGGCGATCCGCTCGGCCATCTGCAGCGCGGCCGACGTCATGATGTCGAGGTTCCCGGCATAGGCCGGGAGGTAGTGCGCGGCGCCCTCGACCTCGAGGAACACCGAGACCTGATGCGTGGGCCGGGTCGTCTCACCCTCGGCGAGCAGGGTCTCGACCGGCTGATCCGACGGGATCGGGTGGACCTGCACCTTCTGCTTGAGCCGGTAGCCAGGAACGTACGCGGCGACGTCGCCGACCATCTTCTCGACGGATTCGGTGATCTCCGCGGTCAGCTCCTCCAGGGAGCGGGACCCGCCCTCGACCAGCGCGAAGACGGTGTCGCGCATGATCAGCGGCGGCTCGGCCGGGTTGAGGATGATGATCGCCTTGCCGCGCTTGGCTCCGCCGACCTGGACGATCGCGCCCGAGGTGGTCTCGGTGAACTCGTCGATGTTGGCCCGGGTGCCGGGGCCGGCGGACTTCGAGGAGATCGAGGCGACGATCTCGCCGTAGGCGACCGGGACGACCCGCGCGACCGCGGCCACGATCGGGATCGTCGCCTGCCCGCCGCAGGTCACCATGTTCACGTTCGGGGCGTCGATGTGCTCGTCGATGTTGACGGCCGGGATGACGTACGGCCCGATCGCCGCGGGCGTGAGGTCGATCAGCCGCTTCCCGTAGGGCTCCAGCGCGGCCGCGTTGGCGACGTGTGCCTTGGCCGAGGTTGCGTCGAAGACGATCTCGATGTCGTCGAACTCGGCCAGGTTGATCAGCCCGTCGACACCCTCGTGGGTGGCCGCGAACCCGAACTTCCGCGCCCGCGCCAGACCGTCGGAGTCGGGGTCGATCCCGACCATCGCGCCCATCTCCAGGTGCTGCGACGTACGCATCACCTTGATCATCAGATCGGTGCCGATGTTGCCCGACCCGATGATCGCCACTTTCGTCTTGTCTGTGCTTTCCGCTGGCATGAAGGTCACTTCCCTACGCTGAAGGCCACCGAGCCGAGGCCCGACACGGTGGAACGAACGGTGTTGCCCGGGGCGATCGGCCGCATCGGCCCGAGCGCACCGGAGAGGATGAGCTGGCCCGCACGCAGCGGCTCACCGAAGTCACGCGCGTAGCGAGCCAGCCACTGGACGGCGTTGACGGGGTCGCCCAGGCAGGCCGCCCCGGTCCCGGTCGAGACCTCCTCGTCGTCGATCGACATCGACATGGTGACCTCGCGAGGCTCGAACTCGTCGAGACGCCGGCGCTCGGTCCCGAGGACGTACGCACCCGCGGAGGCGTTGTCCGCGACGGTGTCGCCGAAGGAGATCTTCCAGTCCGCGATCCGGCTGCCGCAGATCTCGATCGCGGCGACGGCGTAGTCGATCGCCTCCCGGACCTGGTCGTAGGAGAGGTCGCCGTCGGCCAGGTCGGCCGCGAGCACGAAGGCGATCTCGGCCTCGGCCCGCGGCTGCAGGATGGCGTCGGCGGGGAGCACGCCGCCGTCCGGGTAGGCCATGTCGTCGAAGAGCACCCCGAAGTCGGGGGTGTCCACGCCGATCTGCTCCCGCACCGCCTTGGAGGTGAGCCCGATCTTGCGGCCCACGACCTTCGCCCCGCCGGCGAGCCGGGTGGCGGTGAGGCGCTCCTGGATCGCGTACGCCGTCTTCAGGTCGGTCGCGTCCAGCAGGTCCCGCATCGGTGGGACGGGCGTGCCCGTCGCCGAGGCGGTCAGCAGCCGATCTGCCGCGGCATCGACGGCAGCATCGGACGGGGAGGTCACTTCGTTCATGTGGCCACGGTCTCAGCAGATGGGCGAAAGAAGCGGGGTAGGCGTCCCGCTGACCGGTACGGTGATCTCATGCCGCACCAGCCCGCCGATCTCGACACCGTGCTCGGCAAGGCGGTGACCATCTTGCGGGCCTTCACGGTCGACGACCAGGTGCTCTCGCTGGCCGAGCTCGTACGCCGCACCGGACTCCCCAAGGCGACCGCCCACCGCGTCGCCGGTGACCTGGTCACCAACCGCCTCCTGGACCGCACCAACCTCGGCTACCGCCTCTCCGGCGGCCTCTTCGAGCTCGGCATGCGGGCCTCGGTCGAGCGCTCGCTCCTGGAGCTGGCGATGCCGTTCCTCCAGGACCTCTACGAGCGCACCCACGAGACCGTCCACCTGGGCGTACGCGAGGGCCACGACGTCGTCTACGTCGCCAAGATCGGCGGCCACCGCCAGGCGAAGTCGCCCTCCCGGCCGGGTGGCCGGATGCCGGTCCACTGCACCGCGATCGGCAAGGTCCTGCTCGCCTACGCCGATCCCGAGGCGCAGCAGGAGATCCTCAGCAGCCCTCTCGAGCGACGTACGCCTCACACGATCGTGGCGCCAGGCCTGCTGGAGCGGCAGCTCGCCGCCGTGCTCGAGAACGGCGTGGCCTTCGAGCGCGAGGAGTCCGCCGCCGGGCTGCAGTGCATCGCGGCCCCGGTCCTCGCCGACGGCGGCGACAAGGCGCTCGCCGCGATCAGCGTCACCGGCCCGGTGGGACGCTTCCGCCCCGAGGCGCACGTCACCATCGTCCGGGCCGCGGCCCAGGGCCTCTCCAGCCTGGCGAGTCGCCGCCGCTCTCTGTCCAGCTGAGGCAGCTCAGTCCGTGCGCGCCGGCGGCAGGTCGGCCAACCTGGCGTCGGGATGCGCCCGGACCGCGTCGAGGAGCTCCAGCCAGCCGCGGCCGACCTCGTCGAGCCGGTCCTCCGAGACGAGCCGGAAGGCAGCGGCGCGCAGCACCTCGACACCCACCTCGGGCGTACGCCCGGTGCTGCGCAGCGCCGCCAGCACCTCCTCGACCTGCTCGGCAGGTGCGGCGGGATCGCCCGCAAGCGCCCACTCCACCTCCCCCTCGGTCGCGACCCCACTCTCACTCACAGCTTGACCCAGTACCGCCGGGTGAGGCCGTAGCCGTACGCAGCCGCGTCGATGACGTCCTGGAGCTCGCCGCCCTGGGACTCGATGGTGCGCGCCGAGGCGCCGTTGTCCTCGTCGCAGGTGATCAGGACGCGCTCGAGGCCCAGCGCCCGGGCCTCGTCGAGCACGAGGCCCAGCGCTCGCCGGGCGTGCCCCTGGCGGCGGGACGAGGGCCGCACCGAGTAGCCGATGTGCCCGCCCACGTTCTCCAGGAACTCGTTGAGCTCGTGCCGCAGCTGGATGAACCCGACGACCTGGCCGTCGTCGGTGATCCAGAAGGACGAGGCATGCACCCGCCCTGCGGGCGGCGGGATCGTGAGGTTCCGGTCCCGCGCGGTCTTCGCGACCAGCCGCTCGCACGCCTCGCGGCTCACGTCGGCAGCCTCCTCGTCGGGGATGGCGGCGCCGTCGACATGAGCCCCTCCGAACTCGGCGACGGACGCCGCCCAGGAGTCGTAGAGATCGAGCGAGGGAAGGGCAAGTGCTGTCATGTCGCAAGCAGACCAGCCCACAGCCCGCCGGAACAAACCCTTATCGCAGAACGACGGGGATCAGCCGTCGATCACCACTGTCCCCTTCGCACGCGAGACGCACAGGATCATGTGACCATCGCGCTCGTAGTCGGCGAGCGCGTGGTCGCGGTGCTCGACCTCGCCCTCCAGCACCCGCACCCGGCAGGTGCCACAGAACCCCTGCTGACAGGAGTACGCCTGGGTCGGCCGCACCCGGCGGACGGCGGCCAGCGCCGACTCCTCGGCGCCGACCGCCACCTCGACGTCGGAGTCCTCGAGGCGCACCCGGAACGGGCGGCCACCGAGCACCGGTGGCGGCGAGAACCGCTCGTAGTGCAGCGTGTCGATCTGCGGGTCGGGGATCTGCGCGCGGATCGCGTCGATCATCGGCATCGGTCCGCAGCAGTAGAGGGCCGCACCCTCCGGAGCGAGCGAGATGATCTTCGCGGCGTCCGGCGTGCCCATCTCGTCGTCGGGCCACAGCTGGATCTCGTGGTCGCCGACGATCTCCCGGATCTCGGCCAGGAACGGCATCGTCTCGCGCGAGCGGCCGGTGTAGACGAACTCGTACGGCACACCCCGGCGCACCACGTCACGCAGCATCGGCAGGATCGGGGTGATCCCGATGCCACCGGCGACGAAGAGGTAGCCGGCGGGCGAGGCGACGAACGGGAAGGCGTTGCGCGGCCCCTTCAGGACGAGCCGGTCGCCGACGGCAAGGAAGTGCGCCTCGACGGAGCCGCCGCCTCCACCCGCGGTCGGCTCGATCCGCCGCACGCTGATCCGGTAGGCGGAGAGGTCGTCGGGGTCGGAGTTGAGCGAGTACTGCCGCAGCCGGCCGCTGGGCAGCACCACGTCGACGTGCGCGCCCGGATCCCAGGCCGGCAGGTCGGTGCCGTCCTCACGCTCGAACCAGATCGCCCTGACGTCGAGGCCCTCCTCGTCGATCCGGCTGACGCGTACGTGCAGGTCGCGGTCGATCCTGCCGAGCGGCTTGCGGCGCCGCCAGGATCGGTAGGCGGCCTTGGTCCAGTAGCCCCCGACGATCGCCTCGAAGCCCCGGTACAGCCGCGAGTCGGGGATGTCCGGGACCGTGTAGTGCGCAGGCTTGGTCACCCCGCCGTCTCCTGTGCCTCCGCGATGGCGTCGGCCCGAAGCGCCGCGGGCGACTTGGCCAGGTAGCTCACCGCCTGGGCGGTCGAGCCCTCCGCGGACGGGTCGTAGTTGGGCAGGAAGAACTTCCAGGTCGCCCACCCGATGCGTACGACACCCGGCACCAGCCCGCGACGCTCGGCGTCGATCAGCTTGAGCAGCCCCGCCTTCGGCCGCTTCGCCGGGTCGGGCTCGGTGGGGTCGTTGTTCATCAGGTAGCCGGCGCCTCGCCACCACAGGACGAGCAGGGCGGTGCCGCCGAGCAGGTAGGAGCGGATCCGACGGGAGTAGCGCCCATCGACGTGCTGGAAGACGTCGTAGGCCACGTTGCGGTGCTCGACCTCCTCGGCGCCGTGCCAGCGCAGCAGGTCGAGCATCGTCTCGTCGGCGCCGATCTCGTCGAGCGCGGGCGAGTTGAGCACCCAGTTGCCGAGCACGGCGGTGAGGTGCTCGAGACCCGCGATGATCGCGGCGCGCTCGATCAGCCACTCCTCCTTGGCCCGGCCGGTCAGGTCGCGGTCGCCGAGGATCTTGCGGAACAGGGCCTCGATCTCGGCCGCGAACGGACGTACGTCGAGACCGTTGTCGGTGAAGTAGTCCTGCACCTCCTGGTGGGCGGCGGCGTGCACGCCCTCCTGGCCGATGAAGCCGATCACGTCCTCGCGCAGCTGGTCGTCCTCGATCAGCGGCAGGATCTCGGAGAACACCTTGACGAACCACCGCTCGCCCTCGGGCAGCAGCAGATGCAGCACGTTGACGTAGTGGGAGGCGAAGACCTCGCCCGGGATCCACACCAGCGGCAGCTTGCTCCAGTCGAACTTCACGTTCCGCGGGTGGAGGGCGACCTTGGCCGGCTCGTGCCCGCGCTTGGTCTCCTTCGTCAGCTTGCTCATCGCACACCCTCCTTCTCGATGAAGGCCGCGATCTCGCCCGCGACCAGCTCCGGATCCGCGGCCACCACCCAGTGTCCGCCGTCGATGACCTGGGTGACCAGCGATGTCGCGTACGCCCGGGGTGCCTCGGTCTGGAGCGGCACCGTCACGTAGGCGTCGTCACGAGGGGCGATCACCAGCACCGGCACCTCCGTCGACCGCGGCGTCGGACGGAGCAGCTTGCCGAGGAAGTTGGCCCGGTAGAGCTCGACCCCGTTGACCTGGTCCTTCGTCGGCCGATCCTCGCCACCGACGAACTTGGCGAGCAGCCCCGAGCGCACCATGGCCTCGGGCAGCAGCGGCAGCTGGAACGCGAAGACGTACCAGGAGTGGGCCAGCTGCCGCAGCGAGCTCCCCAGGTGGGTCCGCTCGCGCAGCCAGGTGGTCGCCATCCCGAGGTCGGGCCCCGAGATCGAGACGTACGTCGCGATCCGGCTCCTCAGCGCCGGGTCGGTCACCGACTCCCAGGTCTGGATCGAGCCCCAGTCGTGCGCCGCGACGTGCACCGGCGCGTCGGGCGAGACGGCGTCGATGACCGCCTTGAAGTCTGCGGAGAGCTGCGCCAGGCGGTAGCCGGCGGTCGAGTCCGGAACCCCGGACTCCCCCGTGCCGCGTACGTCATAGGCGACGACGTGGAAGCGCTCGGCGAGCACCGTGGCGACCCCGTCCCAGACGGAGTGGTTGTCGGGGTAGCCGTGGACGAGCAGCACGGTCTCGGCATCGGCCGGCCCCTGCTCGTAGACGGCGAGCGCCAGCCCGTCGGTCGTGTCGACCAGCCGTTGTGTCACCTCGGTCACGCTTCCTCCTCCGTTCGCGGGTGTCTCACCGAACAGATTAATGAGACACCGTGTCCGCAAACAATAGCAAGCGCAGATCCGGACTCACCGAAAAGACCGGCCCGCCGCAGACGTGTCTGCGGCGGGCCGGGGAGAGAGCTGCGGCTACGAGGCGCTGTGGGAGTCGGCCAGGCGCGACTCCTCGGCGGCTTGCTCCTCGAGCTCCTTGCGGCGGCGCTCGACCTGCAGAGCGACCTCGGCAGGGTCGTCGATGAGAGCGGCCATGCCGCCTGGGACACGCTCGAGCGCCTCCCGGGCGAAGATCTGCTGCATGGTGGTGGTGCGCTCGGAGCGGTCCTTGCCGATGAACGACATCATCCAGTGCAGGGTCGCGGTGAGCCGGTTGCGGAACCCGGTCATGTAGGCCAGGTGCACTACGAGCCAGCCGAACCAGGCGAGGATGCCGGTGAGCCTGAAGTTGCCCATCATCAGGACCGCGTTGAAGCGCGAGATGGTGGCCATCGAGCCCTTGTCGAAGTACTTGAAGTCGCCGGGCTCCGGCTTGTTCTTCAGGCGGGCCTTGATCGTCTTGGCCGAATGCTTGCCCCCCTGGATCGCGACCTGCGCGACACCGGGCAGGTGGTTGAGGTTGATCATGTCGCCGACCACGAAGATCTCGGGGTGGCCCGGCAGCGTCAGGTCGGGGTTGACCGCGATCCGGCCGGCCCGGTCGAGCTCGGCGCCGGTCTGCTCCGAGAGCGTCTTGCCGAGGGGGGAGGCCTGGACACCCGCGGCCCAGATCTTGGCGATCGAGCCGATCCGCTGGGTCGTGCCGTCCTTGAACTTCATCTCGATGCCGAACTCGTCGACGTGGGTGACCATCGCGCCGAGGACGACCTCGACACCGGCCTTCTCCAAGGCCTTCTCGGCCTTGGCACCGAGCTTCTCGCCGAACGGCGGCAGCACCTGCGGCGCGGCGTCGACCAGGACCACCCGGGCCTTCTCCGACTGGATGTGGGTGAAGTCCTTCTTCAGCACCCGCCGGGAGAGCTCGGCGATCTGGCCGGCCATCTCCACACCGGTCGGGCCGGCACCCACGACGACGAAGGTGAGCAGGTCACCGATCGGCTCGCCGCGCGAGGCGGTCAGCTCGGCGATCTCGAAGGCCCCGAAGATGCGGCCGCGCAGCTCGAGCGCGTCGTCGATCGACTTCATGCCGGGCGCGAACTCGGCGAAGTGGTCGTTGCCGAAGTAGGACTGGCCGGCACCGGCAGCGACGATCAGCGAGTCGTAGGGAACGTCGATCTCCTGGTTGAGAATGCTCGCCTTGACCGTCTTGGCCTCGGTGTCGATCTCGTTGACCTCGCCGAGCAGCACGCTGGCGTTCTTCTGCCGGTGCAGGATGTCGCGGGTCGGCGGGGCGATCTCGCCCTGCGAGAGAATTCCGGTCGCCACCTGGTAGAGCAGCGGCTGGAAGAGGTGATGGGTCGTCTTCGCGATCAAGGTCACCTCGACGTCGTCGCGGCCCTTGAACGCCTTCGCGGAGAAGAGACCCCCGAAGCCTGAACCGATGATGACGACCCGGTGCTTTGCCTGGTCCGCTGACATTGCTTATACCCTCCGCTACCTCAACACAAGAGACCGTTTGAACGTTCCACTCACTATTCTGAACCATCACACCGGTTCTGTTCATCCCGGGGCGCACGACTGCTACGTCACAGTTGCCGCCACGCCGCTGAGCATGCGTACTCACCGCGTGTCCGTCGCTCGGCCGAACCATCTGACTTTAATCTGTGAGGGTGACCGGGACCTTGTGCCCTAGTGGTCCATGGCCCGGATCAGACACCTTCAAGTGCGGAAAATCCTTGCAACGAACAACACACAACGAGATCGTGTGTACGCCGACCCGCGAGATCGGAGGAGACCATGCCGTTGAGCCGGCCAGCTCTCCTGCTCCGCACCGGCTCCCGTGCCGTCCAGGACGCCCGCGTCTGGGTCCGGACGGCCTGCGAGGAGATCGACCGCACCGACCTCGTCGACTGTGCTGAGTTCGGCGTCTCCGAGCTGGTCTCCAACGCGCTCTTCCACGGCACCGCCCCGGTCACGATCCGGATGCGCGGCACCGTCGACCACCCCCGCGTCGAGATCCGGGACGGCTCGACCGAGCCGCCCCTGCTGCCGGTCCCGCTCGCGCTCGACGACGAGGACGAGGTCCTGCTGACGGTCGGTCGCGGCCTCTCGATCGTGGCCAGCGTCTCGGAGGCCTGGGGCGCCGACATCGACACATCCGGCAAGACCGTCTGGTTTACCCCCGCCACCGAGATCGACGAGGGGGACGGAGTCGAGGGCGTGATCACCGGGCCTCCCGGCGCTCCGCCAAAGCCCGAGCGCCTCGGCTCCGAGGCGGTCGAGGTCAGCATCCTCGGCGTACCTCTCTCCCTCTACCGGGGCTTCCAGCACCACTTCCGGGAGCTGAGACGGGAGGTACGCCTCCTCTCGCTCGCCCACGCCAACGACTACCCGCTCGCCGCCAGCCTCTCGGCCCTGTTCGGATCGCTGGAGCGCCAGCTCCTCGACGGCCTCGGCCACGGCCAGCTCTCCGGGGTGATCGGGTCCAGCTCCGGCCGCGACCGGGAGACGGCGGACCTGCACGTACGCATGCCGCGGTCCGCTGCCGAGACGATGCGCCGCTTCCTCGACATGCTCGACCTCATCGACGAGTTCTGCCGCCAGGAGCGGCTGCTCGTCCTGGCCCGCTCGCCCGAGCAGGTCTCCTTCCAGCGCTGGTTCCTCGGCGAATACCTCACCCAGGCCGCCGGCGGCCGCCCCACCCGGTGGAGCGCGGCGCAGATGACCGGGCTCCGTTAGAGGCCGTACGCTGTCGGCGTGCTGCGTGAGCATGGCGACCTGCTCGCCCCCATCGCCGTCGGCGGAGCGCTCGGCTCACTGGCTCGCTGGGGCCTCACCACCGTCCTCCCCCACGGCGGCCACTCCTGGCCGTGGGCGACCTTCCTCACCAACGTCTCCGGCTGCCTGCTGCTGGGCGCGCTGATGGCATTCGTCCTGGGCCCGTTGGCCACTGTCCCGTTCTGGGGCCGCTACCTGCGCCCGTTCCTCGGGGTCGGCGTGCTCGGCGGCTACACCACGTTCTCGACCTACGCGCTCGAGACGTACGTCCTGAGCGGGCCCGCGCCCGCGCTCGCGATGCTCTACGTGCTCGCCTCGGTGGTCTCCGGGATCGGCGCCGCCTGGCTCGGGCTGACGCTCGGCCGGGTGATCGTGCTCGACAGCGGCCGGAAGGTCGTGGTCGACGGCATCGACCCCGACCTCGATCCCGACCCTGCCCGAGGAGAGGACGGATGACCGCGCTCCTGGTCCTGGTCGGCGGCGCGATCGGGGCGCCGGCGCGCTACCTGACCGACCTCTACGTCAGGGAGTGGACCGGCACGGACTTCCCGTGGGGAACGATGGCGGTCAACGCCGTCGGCTCGCTCGTGCTCGGCCTGCTGGCCGGGTCGGCCGCGAGCGGCGTACTTCCCGGGTGGATGCTCACCTTGGCCGGAACGGGCTTCTGCGGGGCGCTGACGACCTTCTCGACCTTCTCCTACGAGACCGTCCGCCTGGCCGAGGACGGCCGGTGGCGTTCGGCCGCGCTGAACGTCCTCGGCTCCCTCGCGGTCGGGACCGCCGCGGTCACCCTCGGCTGGGTTGCGGGCTCGGCGATCTAGGCCCAGCCGGTCAGGCCCAGCCGAGCTGGTGCAGCTTCTCGTCGTCGATGCCGAAGTGGTGGGCGATCTCGTGGACGACGGTGATGCGGATCTCGGCGGCCAGGTCGACCTCGTCCACGCACATCTGCTGGAGGGGCTGGCGGAAGATGAAGATCCGGTCCGGCAGCGTGAGGCCGTAGAGGTCGTTACGGTCGGTCAGCGCCACGCCGTCGTAGAGACCGAGGGTGTCTTGGGGCTCGCCCTCGGGCGGCCACTCCTCGACGAGCACGACGAGGTTGTGCACCTGGGCGGCCAGCTCGTCCGGAATGGCGTCGAGCGCCTGGTCCACGAGTTCGTCGAAGCGCTCTGGGCTTATCTCAATCCCCACAGCAGACATTCTGCCGGGTGACAGTTACCCCTACGCAACTGCTTCCGAAGTATTTTTCCGAAGGTTTGCGCGAGCCTGGCGCTCCAGATCCCGCTGGTGGAGCTCTCCGTTGCGCGGGCGACCGCGGGTGCGCTTGCGCGCGACGACGATCCCCTCGTAGAAGACCTCGCCACCCCACACACCGTGCGGCTCCTGCCGGGCGATCGCGCCCTGCAAGCAGGAGCGCTGCAGCGGACACGTACGACACAGCTCCTTGGCACGGTCCGCGTCCGCGCTGGTCGCGGCGAACCAGAGATCGCCGTCCTCGATCGCGCACGGCAGCTCGCTCCAGTGCACGCCGATCGTCTCTCTTGCCGTCGCCACAGGCGAACCAGTCATCACAGCCCCATCCCCTCGCTGATCCCCCTCGTCAGGGATACCCACTGAAGAGGGTGGTCGGATGGCCTGTCAGTTTTCTGTCAATAGGCAGGTGCTTGGAGCGGTCACGCAGAGTTGAGATGTCATCTACATCAGGGGATTCCACAACATCGCGACCCTGCTGGTACAAACTGTCCACACTAGAGGGTGGAAGGGCTAGGGTTTGCGAACATGCGCTCAATGAGAAGGGCCTCGGCGTCCATCACCGTAGGCCACCGACCCGTGGAGGATTTCCACCGACGGATGGCGCATGATCCCAACAGTCGAGCCATCGCCTCGGAGACCCGCGACTGGCTCCTGGTGAAGTCTCTGCTGCAGCCCGGTGAGGTCCAGTGGGCCCGGGTCGCGGTCAAGTTTCCCCACGAGGGGAACGCCTCGGGTCACGCCTTCCTGACCGACCGCCGGGTGATGTTCGAGTTCCACGAGCGCGTCTTCTCCGTCAACCTGGCCGTCCTCACCTTCATCGGCGTTCCGCCCCCGCCCAGCCTGGGCGACTTCATCATCGAGGCGCTGGTCCCCGGATCGTCGTACTCCACGACGATGAAGATCCGCGACAAGGACGCCTTCCACGACTTCTTCCCGACCCTCGACTACGCCGCGCGAGCCGCCGGTGCGCAGGTGAACGTCGACGCCAGCTGGGGCGGCGAGTACGGCACGGGCAACCCCTACGGCCAGCCCTCCCCGAACAGCTACGGCGTAGCGCCCGCGCCGGGCTCCTACCCGAACCAGGGCTCCTACCCGAACACCGGCTCCTACTACCCCAACCAGGGTTCGTACGGAACCAACACCGGCTCCTACGGCCAGGCGCCGAACACCGGTGCCCAGCGCACCGTCGGCAACGGCCCATACGTCGGCCAGCAGGGCGCCCAGCAGCGTGCCCGCGAGGAGGCCGCGCTGATCGAGGCCAACCTCGCCCACGCGCTGCCCGCCTTCCTGCACGAGGGTGAGTCGATCCTCGCCGGGGCCGACATGATCCAGAACATGACCGACGTCGAGATGAAGGTGATGGCCACCGAGTCGCGCCTGATCGTCGTCGAGGGCAACATCCTGTGGGCCTCCCCGCTGGAGCACACCCACGTCATCTACGCAGGTGGCGAGCGCAGCCACCTGCGGCTGCTGGCCGACCGGGTCACCGAGACCATGGCGCTGACCCCGGGACCGCCGACGGCCAACCCGTCCGACCGGCGCCGCCTCGTACTTCGTACGCTGCGCGACGCCGCTGCCGGCGAGCAGCTGCACAACCACCTGACCACCAACGGTGGCCAGGTCTTCGACGCCTGGCCCGAGTAGCCGGCCGCGGCGTACGAGATCTGCTTCTACCTACGACGAGAGCCCCAGCCACTGGCTGGGGCTCTCGTGCGTGAAGCGGGGTTCAGTCCTGCGGGTTGAAGAACAGCCCGAGCGCGACCGCCCAGACGAGGTGCCACAGGTAGACACCCAGGACGGTGCCCCACCCGAGGTTGATCGAGAAGAAGCCCGGGTCGATGCCGATGACGTCCTCCGGGTGCAGGGCCGGGATCCACCAACCGCAGGACGCGGTGGCGAGGAACATACCCATGCCGAGCGAGCGCGCGAGGTTGCTCGAGGTGGTGTGGGTCTTGCCGAGCCACGGGAAGATCACCAGAGCGTAGGCGAGCGCGAAGACCATGCCGTTGAAGTAGTGGAAGCCCATACCGGCGAACCACTGCGAGACGGCGAAGCCGGCCTCGTTGGCGGTGGCGTTCGGGGTCAGGATGACGCCGTTGAAGAACGCGAAGTCCAGCGGGCCCTCCATGATGCCGAGGCCGTAGATCCAGTAGCCGAACATCGTGGCGAGCTGGGTGGCACCGAAGCCGGCAACGAGCGCGCCGATGAGGCGGTTGTTGTTGACGAACTGCGGCCAGTGCGTTCCGGTGGTCTGCGCCATCACGGCCGGCTGCTGGATCGCCGGCTCCTGGTACTGAGGCTGGGCCTGGGACTGCTGCGGACGCTGGTCCCAACCAAGGGCGGGGGGCTGCTGCTGCGCGGGGGCGGCCGGGGTGCGGTAGGCACCGTTCGTCTGCATCCGTGACGCAAGCTCGTCCGCACTCGCCGCATGGGGCGGCCGATGCGGGTAGTACGACGACATGGTGGTGTTGCCTCCTGAATACCGAACGTCTTAGTCGTTCCCCCGTGCCCTGCCGAATTGCGACGTCGACACAAGCGGCAGAATCCTCTCACGAGAGGACAGCAGCCCGCACGTTACCGCCAAATCGGCTTATATCCCACAGGGACGAACGGCCCGAACCGGGGGTGAGATCCGAGGGATCTCTGGCCCGAGACTCCTGCCGAAGCAGGACGACCACCCTCCCACGCTCGAGGCCCCCCGCGCTCGCCACACCCCGGCGTGTCACGCCGTCCGGGAACAACACCCGACCCACAAGTCACACCGGCAGAAACAAGCCTCTCCAGCCACACCAACCAGAGCGCAAAGCGGCCCGACAGGCTCTACCCGCACCAGAGCGGACGATCCCCCGAGCAACTAAGGGGGTGCGGGGGATATCCCCCGCCGCGCGCGGAGCGCGCCATATAAATCGAGAAACGACGTGGGCTGCTTTGCAGCCACACGTCGTCTTCGTTTCGAGCGACCCTGACGAGACTTGAACTCGCGACCTCCGCCGTGACAGGGCGGCGCGCTAACCAACTGCGCTACAGGGCCTTGTTTGTTTCCGCTGTGTGCGGCAACGGGAAAAACATAGCCCATGGGTGAGGAGGATTCACAATCGGGGAGGGGTCCTACTCCTCGAAGGGCTCTTCGCCCTTGGGTTCCTCGTCGGTGAGGCCCTCCACGAGCCGGTTCTTGACCATGTAGGCCATGGCTCGTTCGGCCGCACGGGCCTTGCGCCGGAGGGCCTCGACACTGGGAGCCTTCTCGTCGCTGTAGGCCGCGAGCCGGGCGACCTCGCGCCCGGTCTGACGCTGGATCTCGGACATCGCGAGCCAGACGCCGAGGTCCTGCTCGAGGCCTTCCCGGGAGCGCAGGATCGCGGCGGTGAGGAGCTGGATGACGGTGACCTCGACGTCCTCGGCGGTGGACGAACTGGAGACGAGGGTGGCGGCGATCGTGCCGGCGCCGGTGGTGGTGATCGCACCGGCGGTGACGAGTCCGCCGACCATCCCGCCGGGACCGAAGGCGGAGAGCGCGCCGATGATCGCCGCTCCCCCGGCGAGCCCGGCGGGGGCGGCGAGGGCGAGCCCGATCGGTCCGGCGACCAGCACGGCGGCGCCGATCCCGATGCCGACCCACAGCTTCCACTGGTCGACCGGGTAGACGGCCTTCGAGGCGGACTGCATCGCGATGTGCAGGTTCTCGCCGAGCCCGCCCCCGAGTCCCATCCAGACCGTCAGGTCGTGGAATGCCTGGCGGCGTACGTCATCGGGCACGTCGATCTCGTAGGGGCGCACCGGGTTGGCGGTCGCCAGCGCGACCAGGGCGAGGACGGCCTCCTCCTTGGAGAGCTGGGTCAGCGGCTTGGGCCGCGGCAGGTCTCGGTCACTCGGGGTGTCTGGTGAGACGCGCAGGTCGAGGAGCTGCTGGGGGATGCGAACGCCGTCGTTGCGGTAGTTCTCGAGCAACCGCTCCAGGACCTCGTGCTGGACGACGCGCAGCGCGGCGCCGAAGCGCTCCTGGGTGGCGCCCTTGAGGTGGTCGCGCAGGAACTGGGCGTAGGCGAGCCACAGGGCCAGGCGGACCTCGAGCGAGTTCAGGGAGACGTCGGGGGTGCCCTCGACGATCGCGAGCTCCTTGGTGAGGGAGCCGAACAGGCCGCGCCCGATCGCGGTGGCGACCGGCTTGGACCGGAGGTAGGTGGTGGTGCGGTGGTCGAGGCCGAGCCCGACCTGGAGGTCGAGCGCCCACGGGAAGTGGCGCCAGATGCCGCGCAGTCCGGTCACCGCGTCGCCGTTGCTCCAGACGTTGACCCACCAGCCGACGTGGTCGACCGGCGCCTTCATCTCCAGCCGGTCGGAGTCCTCGTGGAGGTTGGGGTGGGCGGCCGGGCTGCCGATCGTCACCAGCCCGGTGACCGTCAGCTTCGGAGGGAGCCGGCGCAGCAGGTCGATCGCGATGATCGAACCGAGGCTGTGGCCGACGATGACGATCTCGCCCTCCTCCGGGAGCTCGTCGAGGACCATCCGCAGCGTACGTGCCCGGATGCCGGGCTTGGTCACGTAGTTGTGGGCCTGGCGGAGCACGCGCAGCACGATCGGCGCCAGCGAGTCGGTGACGCCCACCGGCGAGGCGGGCACGGGTTCGCCGAGGATCGACTCCAGCTCGGCGGTCGCGCGCTCGACCCGTCGGCGTACGTCCCGCTGCTCGGCGGCGCTCGGCCTCGGTGTGGTGACCGGCGGGATCTTGATGGTCTTGTCGCCGTCGTCGGTGCGCAGCACGTCGGGATACTTCGGCGCGATCACCTCGACCTCGTCGAGCCCCGGGTAGCCGGCGTCCTGCAGCGCGTTGTCCAGCGCGCGGCGCCAGGCGTCGCGGGGGTCGCCGTTGCCGACGCCGTGAAGGTAGAGAAGCGAGACCACCTCTCGATTCTCTCCCATGCCTGGAGCAGCTCCGGCTATTGGGACGTCGGGGTCAGTCGGCGTCCAGGCCCTGCTCGATGGCGTAGCGGGTGAGCTCGACGCGGTTGTGCATCTGGAGCTTGCGTAGGGTGTTCTGTACGTGGTTCTGGACCGTGCGATGGGAGAGCACGAGGCGGTCTGCGATCTGGCGGTAGCTCAGACCCTTGGCGACGAGCTTGAGGATCTCGGTCTCGCGGTCGGTGAGCGTGGGCTTGTCGCCGCGCACCTCGGTGGCGGCGCTGTGCTGGAACTCGCCCAGGACCAGACCGGCGAGGCCGGGGGTGAAGACCGGGTCGCCGGCCGCGACCCGGCGTACGGCCTCCAGGAGCTCGTCGCGGGAGGCGGACTTGACCAGGTAGCCGGTCGCGCCGGCCTTGACCGCGGCGAGCACGTCGTTCTGCTCGCCCGAGGCGGAGAGGATGAGGACCTTGGCCACCGGGTGCAGCGCGATGATCTCGGTGGTGACCTGGACACCGTCGGGCTCGGGGATGTGCAGGTCGAGCACCACCACCTCCGGCCGGGTCGCGGCGAACCGGGTGATCGCCTCACGGCCGGTGCTGGCGGTGGCCACCACCTCGAAGCCCGCGCCGATCAGGTCGCGCTCGACCGCGTCGCGCCACATCGGGTGATCATCGACGACCATCACTCTTCTCATGCGTGCACTCCTGTTCGAGGGACCGTGAGCTCCCACTCGGTCCCGGTTGCTCCGGTGATGAGTTCAGCCTTGCCGCCGAGGTCCTCGATCCGGCCACGGATCGACTCGCTGATGCCGAGCCTGCCCTGCGCCCCGGCCTCGACGACCCGGCCGTCCGCGATGCCCGGCCCGTCGTCACGCACCGAGACCTCGACGTGGTCGGGGAAGGCCTGCAGGAGCACCCAGGCACAGGCGTCCTCACCGACGTGGCGGCGTACGTTGTCCAGGGCCGCGCGGGTCGCCGCGACGATCTCCTCGGCCGGGCGTGCGGGCATCTCGACGGCGGTCGCGGGTCCGGACACGGTCACGGTCCCCGTCTCGAGCTCGGCGAGAGCGGCGGCCAGGTCGACCATCCCGACGGCCGGGCCCCGGCCGGGCTGTTCGCCGCGGATCAGCGCTCGCAGCTCCCGCTCCTGCTCCCCCGCCAGCCTCCCCAGCTCGGCGGCGTCACCGCCCAGCTCGCCGCCGCGCCGCTGGACCAGGGCCAGGACCTGGAGCACCCCGTCGTGGACGGCCCGAGCCAGCCGTGCCCGCTCCTCGGCCCGCGCTGCCGCGCGCTGTGCCTCGTCCCGCTCCAGCGCCATCCGCTGCACCGACTCGCACATGTAGCCGACCACCGGGCCCCCGATGACCAGCAGGAACGCGTTTCCGTAGATCGACTGGTCGATCTCCTGCCGCAGCACGAGGTCGACGGTCGCCAGCGCCACGCCGGCCAGCAGTCCGCCGAGCCAGCGGTAGTGGATCGCGCACGCGAGCAGCGCGCCGCTCACCCAGAACCCCGGCACGCTCGCCTGGAACCCCGGCCCCTTCACCAGCGGGGTCACGAGCATGAGTCCGAGCGCGATCGCCAGGTCGGCACCGACGAGCACCGCCGTGCGGCGGGCGGGTGCTGCGTACGCCCAGACGGCGAAGGCGGTCCACCCCACCATGACGAGCGCGCAGACCAGCGCGGCCGCGGGCGGGTCGAAGTTGGCGGCCCGGTAGATGGTCAACCCGACCGCGTTGACGAGCACGACCACGCGCAGCACCGCCAGCGCCCGGAAGAGCCGGCTCTCGACCTCGATCGCCGCTGGCGACGTCCACGCACTCACAGTCGGAAGTGTCGCATCTGCGCCGCCGCGTACGCCTCGGATATGAGTATCCGTGCGGATGCCGGGACTGCGCACGGGCACGAGACTCGAAGGCATGGAGAACCAGGCACCCTCGAGCAAGCCGACGACGCTCTTCTTCGCCCAGTCGGCACTCGCCTTCGCGATCGCTCTGGTCACGACACTGGCCGCGATCCTCTATCTGCCCACCGATCCGTGGCCGAAGGCATTCCTCGCTCTCGCGACGATCTTCCTGACGACCTCGGCGTTCGCGCTGGCCAAGTGCGTGCGCGACTCGCAGGAGAGCCAGTACGTCGTCTCGCGGCTCGACCAGGCGCGGGTCGACAAGATCCTGGCCGAGCACGACCCCTGGAAGGAGGTCAGCTGATGCCGAGGACGAACAGTGGTACCCCCTACCGGATTCGAACCGGCGCTACCGCCGTGAAAGGGCGGGGTCCTGGGCCGCTAGACGAAGGGGGCCTGCCGGGACATCCTAGAGGCCTGCGTCCGAGGCCGCCAAAGCGAGGCCGTACGTCCGGTTTCGGGTCCCGATTCGGAACGTCGCGGTCGCTTCCGGTAATGTTTCACCTCGCTTGGGCAGGTAGCTCAGTTGGTACGAGCGATCGCCTGAAAAGTGATAGGTCGGCGGTTCGACCCCGCCCCTGCCCACAAGCAACAACCGGCTTCGACCAGCAGTTATGGGTCGAAGCCGGTTGTCATTCCGGATCAAGTCTCAGCGCACACCCTGCGTTTCCCGCACGCGCTTCGGCGGAACTACGCAAGGATGGTGGGCTGTGAAGTACGCCGATCCTGGTCGCTGCCCCGACTGCCGGGAGGCCTTCGAGCCCGGCACCAGCCCCTGCCCGCACTGCGGGCTGCCGCTGGAGAACGCCGTCGCGCAAGAGCTCTACGGCACCCTGCTGCGGGCCGACGTACTCATGACGCGGTTGCGCTCGATCCGCGAGGAGGCGAGCCGAGCCGCGCGACGGACCCCGCCGCCCGCTCCCCTGCCGGTCGCCGCGCCGCCCGCCGCGCCGCCGCAGATCCAGCCCGAGCCCGAGGCCATCCCGCTCGCGGACCCGGCCGCCACCGCGATGGCCGGACCGGCGCCGTTCCCCGGTGCTCCGGTCGCCCGGCGGGCGCCGATCACGGTACCGCTGATCCTGGTCGGCGTCGGCGTGCTCTTCCTGCTCGTCGCAGGCGTCATCTTCCTCGCGGTCGCCTGGGCCACCATGGGCGTCGGCGGCCGCACCACGATGCTGCTCGTCTTCACCGCGCTCTTCACGATCGGTGGCGCGGTGCTGATGCATCTGGAGCTGCGTGCCGGCACCGAAGGCGTCTGGACGCTCGCGCTGGGACTGCTCGCCCTGGACATAGCCGGCATGAAGTACGCCGGCTGGCTCGACGGAGTCGACTGGGACCGTGGCTTCCTGGTCATCGTCGGTGTGGTCGTCTTCCTGGCGGGCACGGTGATGTCCCTGATCGGCGCGCGCAGCGAGAAGCTCACCGCGGTGATCGGGCCACAGGTGGCGGCCGCCGCCGGCGTACTCACCGCGCTGATCGGTCTCGAGCTCATCTCCGACCTCATCTGGTTCCCGCTGGTCGCAGCGGTCATCGCCCTCCTCGTGGTGATCGTGGCGAGCAAGACCGACCTGCAGGCGCTGACCCTCGGCTCGATGGTCGTGATGGCGGGCTTCTGGTTGATGCTGCTCGTCCGCGGCCTGGCCGATCCGGCCCTGACCGGCTCCGAGCTGCTGCGCGGCGGCACCCTGCCGCTGCTGCTCGGTGCCGCCGCCGTGCTGACAGTCGTGGCGCTGCTGTTCCCGCTGCCCAAGGACGCGAAGGTCGCGATGGTCGGGGTGTCCCTCCTGATCGCCGCCTACACCTTCACCCAGCCCGCTCTCGACGACGGCGCGGTCACCCTGACGGTCGTCGCCGTGGTGGTCACCCTGGTCGCCGCCGGCGCGCTCGTCGCGCTCCCCCGGCCCTGGCGCTGGGCCGCCACCGCGTTGACGCCGTACGCCGTGGGCCTCGGTATCACCATCCTCATCCTGGCGGTCTCGGCCGCCGTCCGGCTCGCGGCCGTGCCCTGGACCGAGTCCGCGTTCTCCCCGGTCACCGGCCCGGAGCCGTTGCTGCCGGGCTGGCTGACGCTGCCGTCGATGCTCGCGATCCTCGCCCTCGGGACCGCCTGGTTCTACCGGTACAACCCGCCCGCGTTCCGCACCTACCGCCCCACGATCGGCTGGATCACCATCGCGGGCGGCGTCTCCGGGCTCGCGATCACGGCCGCCTGCTACGGCGCCCCGCTGCTGTTCCCGGCGCTGCTGCTGCTCGGTGTCGCCGTCGCGCTGGCCTGGTGGGCGGAGCGGTGGCCACGGCTCCTCGCAGCCGGCATCTTCGGGCTGGTCGCGCTCGCCGCGGCGCTGCCCAGCGACCTGCTCACCGTGGTCGTCGCGCTCGCGCTGGCGGCGGTGGCTGCGTACGCGGGTCAGGGTCTGCTCGGCGTCGACCGCGAGGTCGCGGCGAGCTACTCGGTCACGACGCTCACCCTCGGTCTGTGGTCGCTCGCGCCGCTGATCGACGTGGAGCGGCAGTGGGCCGCGTGCGTGATCGTCACGGTCCTCGGGCTGATCACGCTCTTCCGCTTCCGCGGGTCGGGCTGGTGGGCGACCGTGGCCTGCGCCGCGATCTCGATCGGCATCGGCGCCGTGGACGTGACCTGGGCGGCGGTCCTGCTGACCATCGCCACCATCCTCGCCGCGGCCATCGGCCTGCACCATCGCCAGCCTGCCGCGCTGGCCGTGGCGGGCACTGTCGGGCTCGGCGGCGCCACGGCCGCTGTCCTCTCCAACGACGTGCTCGCGCTGACCGTGACCCTCATCCTCACCGCCCTGGGCATCATCGTCGACCGCGTCCAGTCCGGCACGACCAGAGAGGTCGCGACCGCCTACTGGATCCTCGCCCTGACCGCTGCCGTGTGGCAGGCGGCCCGGCTGGCCGACATCGAGCGTCCCTACACCGCGGTGGTGGTCGTCGTGGCAATGGGCGTCATCGTGCTCGTACGCCGCAGCCCCGCCATCGAGGCCGCGGCCGCCACCGGCGCCGCGGTGTCGATCGGCCTGGGTGCCTTCGACGAGACCGGGGCATTCGACACCGACTGGCTGGCGATCCTCCTGCTGATCGCCGGTGTCATGTGCATCGCGACGATCCTGCGTCACGAGCCGCAGCAGTCCGGGCCCCGGCTCACGATCGCCGGGCTGCTCGGCCTCGGGTCGCTCGCCGCCGCCTTCACCAACGAGCTGCTGGCACTGGTCGTGGCCGGCGTGCTCACCGCCGCCGCCGTCGCCGTCGACCGGCTCACCCAGGAGCTGCAGACCAAGGCCGTCACCGCGCCCTACTGGATCATCACGCTGACCGCGTTCTGCTGGATGTTCGCCAACCTCAACGACATCCCCAAGCCGTACGCCGCGGCCGGGATCATCGTCATCCTGGCGATCGTCACCATCTTCCGCCTGCTGCCCTCGGCCGAGATCACGGCCGCCGTCGCCGCGGTCGTCACGATCGTCGTCGGCACGGTCAGCCTCGGCCCCACGATCGTCCTGACCCCGGACGGGCCGACCGCGGTCGGATCTCGCGGAGTCGATCTCCCCTGGTTGAGCATCCTGCTGATCCTGGCCGGAGCCGCGGTCTCCGCGCACGCCATCGCCCACCACGAGCGTCGCTGGCTGGGTTGGGTCGGCGCCGGTCTGGCCACCGTCGCGCTGTGGATCCGGCTGGCCGACACCTCGGTCACGACCTGGGAGTACTACACCCTGCCGCCAGCGATCGCGCTGGTCGTCTTCGGCGTGGTCAAGCTCCGCCTCGACAGAGAGGTCGCCTCACTGCCGGTGCTCGGGCCGGGCGTCTTCCTCGCGCTCATCCCGTCCGTCCCGGCAGCCCTCCAGGACCCGGTCTCGATGCGGACCGCCCTGCTCGGCATCGCCTGCCTGGTCTTCATCCTCGGCGGCGCCTGGCTGCGCTGGGCAGCACCGCTGGTCGGTGGCGCCCTGGTCGCCTCGGTCCTGGCCCTGGCGCAGATGCCGTCGGCGCAGGCGCTGCAGCAGTGGTGGGTGCTCGGCGCGGCCGGACTCCTGCTGCTCTTCCTCGGCATCACGTGGGAGGCACGCCTCCACGACCTGCGCCGGGCCACGGCTTATGTCCGGGGGCTGCGCTAGTCCGTGCCTCACGATCCGGAAGACTGGAGCCGATGTTCCCCGAATTCAAGATCGTACGTCGCCAGCGCCCCGTCACGATCGCGGTCGAGTCCAGCAGCTTCTCCCGGCCCGCGGCCAACGCCGCGATCGAGGCGGCCTGTGACGGCCCGGTCTCGCTGAGCTTCACCTCGGGTGAGGATGTGCTCACCGGGCTCTACGACGGACGGCGGGTGCGGCTCGAGGTGACGACCGGGTCGCGGCGTACCTCTCACACGAGCCGGCGCCACGGCAGGGTCGGCCGCGGAGCGACCCGGTTCGCGCTGACCCTGACCGGGACGATGCTGACCGCGCTGACGTATCAGGAGACGACCGGAGCGAGGTCGAGCGGCGAGCTTGCTCGTCCGCTCGCGCCGAGCGAGGGAGTAATCGCGCGAAGCGCGAACGGCGCGTGGGTGGCCCGAGCGCGCGTCGATCTCACCGAGGTCGGGATCGAGCCGCGAGACGAGTCGTGGCTCGCCGGCCTCGCCGCCGGCCACGAGGGCTCCGCCGAGGACGTACGCAGCGGCGCCTTCGGACAGCTCGGCCTGCGCGACATCCGGGTGGTGACGTACGCCGACGGCTCGCCGTTCCGCGAGGTCGACGGCACCGTGCTGCTCACCGCCACCAGTGCAGGGCCGGGCTTCTTCCCCACGGCGCACACGTCGGTGTGGGCGCTGGACCCGGTGACGTACGACCTCGTCCATCGCGGCGCGCTCTACTTCCGCCGGGACGGACTCGTCTACGGCGACCACGCCACCCACCTCGTGCGCGACGGCGAGGAGTGGCTGGTCACGACGAGCACGTGGGGTGGCTTCAAGGCACCGGACAAGGCCGACCCCAGCAAGCCGTGGAGCCCGGTCGGGGTCACGATCGCCCGCTCACGCGCGGACCTGACCCGAGGCGAGCACGTCCTCGACTCGACACCGCTCGCGCTCCCGACAGACGGGCTCACGTCGGTCGGCGTCTGGGATCCCCACGTTCTACGCCGCGACGACGAGTGGTTGGTCGGCTACGTCAGCGCCAGGAAGTACTTCGACTTCCATACCGTGCTCGCCAGCGGACCTCGCCTGGACGCGCTCAGCCTCCGGGCAGCACGAACCGACCGGACGGCCACCGAGGGCACCACGCTTGTCCCGCTGGGCGGCACAGTCGTCGTCGGCGCAAGCGACGGACGCGACAACCCGCGTCACGTCCGTGCTCGCTACCCGATCTTCGACCTGGACCTCAACGAGGTCGCAGAGCTCCGATCGGCGTACGTCACGAACCTTCCGTGGCCCACGCTGATCCCGGTGGGGGACGAGTGGTTGCACGTCGCCTTCGACGGCACGCCTCACGGCGGCCGGCTACCCGGCTACGGCACTCACGGGGAGGTTGTGATCAGCCGATCAGTCTGAGGGGATGTCGACCACGACGTCGCCGCCGTGGGCCGACAAACCCTAGTCGCGCGAGGATCCCGCGTCGTAGTCCGACCAGTCGTCGTAGTCGTCCGGCTTCGGATCGGACTTCTGACTGGTGTCTTCATCACCGTGAAGTTCGCGCGCAAGGGCCCCGAAGTCCGTCTCATAGGTCCGGTACTTCAGGTCGCGTGCGACCTTCGTCTGCTTGGCTTTCGCTCGGCCGCGCCCCATAGGGTCCAGCCCCCTCGTCGCACTTGGCCGGGATAGTCCCGGGCTGTTCACAGGTTTCTCGTAGGGATAACGCTACCGGTTCATGCCAAGAATCCGCACGCCGGGGTGTCGAAAATCCGTTCGCTAGGAGCGAATGTTACTGAGGTCACACGAATCTGAGCCTGACGACTCGTCATTCGCCGTTCACCCGAGCGACAGATTGAGGGGCCGGACGGTTGTCTCACCGCGCATAGCCTCCCTTCCGATTCTTGGGAGACCTGACAACAACGCGTCTTGAACGGAAATGCAGTGACCGAACTGAGCGACATCCAGACCGACACCGCCTGTCCCTCGTGCAGCGACGAGGCTGCGCCCGCCGTCACCGACGGCCGGCGCTCCATGTTGTCCCTGCTTCCCATGGCCGGACACACCCGCGGCAAGCGCAGCGCGGTGACCTGCGCCCTCAAGTGCGACAGCGCTTGCGCCAAGCCCGCGCCGAACACCTCCGACAACGGCTACTTCCGTGACATCGCCGGCAAGGCGCTCAGCCGCCGCCACGCGCTGGGTCTGGCCGGTGCGGGCGCGGTCGCGCTCGCGGTCGGCAGCAGCGGTCTGGCGGCCGCCGCCAGCCCCGTCCAGGCGGGTCTCGCCGCAGGGCGCGGCCACGGTGGGCGTACGAACCTGCCGTTCAAGGCGATCACCCCCGTCGCGGCCACCGAGGACACGTTCGTGGTGCCCCAGGGCTACACCTGGGAGCCGATCATCCGCTGGGGCGACCCGATCCTGCCCGGCGGCGTTCCGTTCGACGTCACCAGCCAGACCGCCGAGAAGCAGGCGCTCGCCTGGGGCTACAACAACGACTACACCGACGTCATCGTGACCAACAAGGCCGGCACCAAGGGCCTGCTGTGCTGCAACCACGAGTACGTCAACCCCGACATCATGTTCCCGCCGGACCTCGACGCCACCGAGCAGCTCAAGATCGCGATGGCCGCCCACGGCTTCGGGATCGTCGAGCTCGAGCGCTCCGCGCCGGGCGAGAAGTGGAACTACGTGCCGTCGGCTCCGAAGAACCGTCGCATCACGGCCTCGACCCCGTTCGAGTTCACCGGTCCCGCGGCCGGCAGCGACCTGCTCAAGACCGCGGACGACCCGACCGGCACCGTCGCTCTGGGCACGATCGGCAACTGCGCCGGCGGCACCACGCCCTGGGGCACGATCCTGTCGGGCGAGGAGAACTTCAACGGCTACTTCCGCGCGACCGGCACCTCGGCGGCGGAGAAGCGCTACGGCCTGACCGATGCTGCCTCGACGTACGGCTGGGAGGCCGTCGAGCCGCGCTTCGACGCGCGCTCGGCCGACTACGCCAACGAGCCGAACCGGTTCGGCTACATCGTCGAGATCGACCCGACCGACCCGACCTCGACCCCGCGCAAGCACACCATGCTCGGCCGCCTCAAGCACGAGGGCGCGAACGTGGTCATCGCCGACAACGGTCACGTGGTGGCCTACACCGGCGACGACGAGCGGTTCGACTACCTCTACAAGTTCGTCTCCAAGGGCCGCTACGACAAGCACAACCGTCGCAAGAACCTCGAGCTCCTCACCGAGGGCAGCCTCTACGTCGCCCGCTTCCACGGCGACTCCCCCGCCACCGAGATCGACGGCACCGGCAAGCTGCCCAGCGACGGCAAGTTCGACGGCTACGGCCAGTGGATCCCGCTCGTGGTCAACGGCCGCAGCAAGGTCTCCGGGATGAGCGTCGAGGAGGTCCTCGTCCACACGCGCCTGGCCGCCGACAAGGCCGGCGCCACCAAGATGGACCGCTGCGAGGACGTCGAGCCCTCGCCGAAGTCAGGCAAGGTGTACGTCGCCTGCACCAACAACTCGCAGCGCGGCACCACCGGCAAGGCCGGTGTGGACGAGGCCAACCCGCGCAACACCAACCGCGACGGCCACGTCATCGAGATCACCGAGGACGACGGCGACCACACCTCGCGCGTCTTCCGGTGGAACCTCATGATCGTCGCCGGCGACCCGTCGACCAACGCGTCCACCTACTTCGCGGGCTACCCGAAGGACAAGGTCTCGCCGATCTCCTGCCCGGACAACCTGGCCTTCGACTCCGAGGGCAACCTGTGGATCTCCACCGACGGCCAGCCGAGCTCGATCCAGAAGAACGACGGTCTGTTCAAGGTTCCGCTGGAGGGTCGCGAGCGCGGCCACGTCCAGCAGTTCCTCGCGGTGCCTCGCGACGCCGAGACCTGCGGCCCGGTCATCCACGACCGCGACGGTTCGGTCTTCGTCGCCGTCCAGCACCCGGGCGAGGAAGGCACCTGGGACGCACAGAACTCCCTCTTCCCCGACTACGTCGAGGGCACCGCGGGTGAGGGCGAGTTCGCCGGCCCGCGGCCGTCTGTCGTGCAGGTGCTCAAGGCCTGAGAACATCGAGAGGGCGCCGGAGCGATCGCTCCGGCGCCCTTTCGGCTGTTCGGGTCGCTCAGGCAGTCCAGCCCGCGTACGCCCCGGTGAGCTCGACCTTGCCGCCAGGCGTGGCGGTGACCTCACCGGCGGCCCAGGCGCGGATGTCGTAGCCGGCGAGGATGCGTACGGCCTCGTCGACGTCCTCGGGGTCGATCAGCGCGACCATGCCCACGCCGCAGTTGAGGGTCATCTCCAGATCCGCCAGCTCCACGGAGCCGGTGCGGCGGACGAGGTCGAAGACGGGCGCCGGGGTCCAGGTGGTGCGGTCGATGCGCGCGGAGAGCTCCGGCGGCATGACCCGCTCCAGGTTGGCGGCGAGGCCGCCCCCGGTGACGTGGGACATGGCGTGGGTACGGGTCCCGCGGGCCAGGTCCAGACAGGCCTTGGCGTAGACGCGGGTCGGGGTGAGGAGCTCCTCGCCGAGCGTACGGCCGAACTCGGCGACCTGCGCGTCGAGCGTGTAGGCGCCGGAGTTGAGCAGCACGTGGCGGACCAGGGAGTAGCCGTTGGAGTGCAGGCCGGAGGCCTCCATGGCGAGGACGACGTCGCCTTCCTTGACCAGGTTCGCACCGAGCAGGTTGTCGGCCTCGACGACGCCCGTGGCCGCGCCGGCCACGTCGTACTCGTCGGCCGCGAGCAGCCCCGGGTGCTCGGCGGTCTCTCCGCCGACCAGCGCGCAGCCGGCCTCGACACAGGCCTCCGCGATGCCCTTGACGATCGCCGCGACCCGCTCCGGGACGACCTTCCCGGTGGCGATGTAGTCGGTCATGAACAGCGGCTCGGCGCCGCAGACGACGAGGTCGTCGACGACCATGCCGACCAGGTCGAACCCGATGGTGTCGTGCTTGTCCAGCGCCTGCGCGATCGCGACCTTGGTGCCGACACCGTCGGTGGAGGTGGCCAGCAGCGGGCGCTCGTACGCCTTCAGGGCACTCGCGTCGAAGAGACCGGCGAAGCCGCCGACCCCGCCGAGCACCTCGGGGCGCCGGGACTTCTCGATCCAGACCTTCATCAGATCCACGGCGCGGTCGCCGGCGTGGATGTCGACACCTGCTGCGGCGTACGCGTTGGTCGGCTCGGTCTGGCTCACTGGTGGATCTCCGATCACGGGTTGTTCAGGACCGGAAGGGCCTTGCCCTCGGTCGGGGACTGCAGCGAGACCTCGAGGAGGTGCTTGCCGAGCATGCTCTCGTCGGGCAGCTCTACGGGGTATTCGCCGGTGAAGCAGGCCGTGCAGAGCGCGGTGCGCTCCTGGCGGGTCGCCGAGATCATCCCGTCGAGGGAGATGTATCCGAGCGAGTCCGCACCGACGGAAGCGGCGATCTCGTCGACGGAGAGACCGTTGGCGATCAGCTCGGCGCGGGTGGCGAAGTCGATGCCGTAGAAGCACGGCCACTTGACGGGCGGCGACGAGATCCGCACGTGGACCTCCAGGGCGCCTGCCTCACGCAGCATCCGCACCTGGGCGCGCTGGGTGTTGCCGCGCACGATCGAGTCGTCGACCACGACGACCCTCTTGCCGCGCACCATGTGCTCGAGGACGTTCAGCTTGAGCCGGATGCCGAGCTGGCGCAGGGTCTGGGACGGCTGGATGAACGTACGCCCCACGTAGCCGTTCTTCACGAACGCCTGACCGAAGGGCAGGCCGCTCTCCAGCGCGTAGCCGGTCGCGGCGGGGATGCCGGACTCGGGCACCGGGATGACCAGGTCGGCGTCGACGGGGAACTCGCGAGCCAGCTCGCGGCCCATCTCGACCCGGGACTCGTGGACGTTGCGGCCGGCGATGTTGGCGTCGGGGCGGGCCAGGTAGACGTACTCGAAGACGCAGCCCTTGCGGTCGGCCTCGGCGAACCGCACCGAGCGCAGACCGGACTCGTCGATGATGATCATCTCGCCGGGCTCGACCTCTCGCACCACGCTCGCGCCGACGGTGGCCAGCGCGGCGTCCTCGGAGGCGATCACCCAGCCGCGGTCGAGGCGGCCGAGGACCAGCGGGCGGATCCCCTGCGGGTCACGCGCGGCGAACAGGGTGTCCTCGTTCATCCACACCAGCGAGAAGGCGCCGTTGATCGTCGGCAGCACCTCCAGCGCGCGCGCCTCCAGCGAGGAGTCGGGGTGGAAGGCGAGCAGCTCGGTGAGCAGGGAGGTGTCGTTGGTCGAGACCGGGGCGTGGCGGCCCTCGGAGTGCTCGGGCAGCGCCTCGACGGCCGAGCGCATCTCGGCGACGTTGATCAGGTTGCCGTTGTGACCGAGGGCGACGGAGCCGTCCGGCGTCGGCTTGAAGATCGGCTGCGCGTTCTCCCACACCGAGGCTCCGGTGGTGGAGTAGCGGGCGTGGCCGATGGCGACGTGGCCCTTGAGCGACTCCAGGGTCGGCTCGTCGAAGACCTGGCTGACCAGGCCCATGTCCTTGTAGACCAGGATCTGGCGCCCGTTGCTGACCGCGATACCCGCCGACTCCTGGCCACGGTGCTGCAGCGCGTACAGGCCGAAGTACGTCAGCTTCGCGACGTCCTCGCCCGGCGCCCACACACCGAAGACTCCGCAGTGGTCCTGGGGACCCTGGTCGTGGGGGTCGAGGGCGGCGGTGAGCCGGCCGTCGCCACCCTTGCGTCGGGACACGTGCCTACCTGAGCTGGTGAGGTTGACCACGGCATCGAGTGTAAGGGCGTACGCAGGCGATCACCGAACCCTTGACAGTCCTGTAAGGGTGGTCACATGAACGTCTCGGAATCATGAATGTAAAGAACGATCCACGTCTGCCCTACCGCCCGGGACCGACATCCCGGATAATCGATCCGATGACTTCTCCAGCGCCCAAGCCCGCCGGCGGTCACCGACTGACGGTGCCACCGGGATTCGCCCCACCACCGTTGGGCGGGAAACGCGCCAGAAGCGACCTCACCACGACGATGACCACGATCACGACCGATCTGGCCGAGATCGGTGGTCTGCTCACCCCCGGTGAGGATCTCTCCGACCTCCAGCTGATCGCCGACAGCCTGACCGCGCTCGCGGGCTTCGAGATGGCCACGATCAGCGTCGCGCGCGCCGACGGCAACCTCCACATGGTGGTCGTCTCGGGCCAGGACTCCGCCCGAGCCGACCTGCTCGGCACCGTGACCCCGATCGAGCGGCTCGAGGCCGAGCTCGCCCGGGCCGACGACTGGGGGATCTTCAAGTTCGTGCCGGCGGAGCGGCTGGACCCGACCGCCGACGTGTACGGCTGGATCCCGACGATGACGACGGTCGACGCCGCCGGCGCCTGGAACCCGCTCGACCTGCTGGTCGCGCCGCTGCGCGACGACGCCGGCAGGCTGCGCGGCACCCTGATCGTCGACGTACCGACCGACGGCCTCCGCCCCAACCCGGAGAAGCGCGCCGTCCTCGGCCGCCACGCGGTGCAGGCACAGCGCGCCATCCTGCTCGCCCTGGAGCGTGAGGAGCTCTCCGAGCAGGTACGCCTCGCCGAGGCCGCCCGCGACGTGATCCGCCGCGCCGGGCGCGAGCTGGACCCCGACGAGATCCTCAACTCGCTGAGCACCGGGCTGGTCGACGTGCTCGACCTGACCGACTTCTGGCTGCACATGTCCAAGCCGGGCGGTCGCGGCATCCGCACCAAGGTCTACCGGGAGGACTTCAAGCTCCCGATCGAGGACCTGACCAGCCCGTTCATGGTCGACTACGGGCAATACCTCTGGGACCAGCGCAGCATCACCGTGCAGACCCCCGACGGCGCCGAACGGCTCCCCCACCCCGACCCGGACACGCAGCAGCTGATCACCGAGTGGATCCGCCACTACAAGGTCGGCTCGATCGTCGGGGTCCCGATCGGGTCGGGCCAGACGTGGTACGGCGCGATGCTCCTCGGCCGTGGCCCCGACAAGCCGCACTGGAGCGAGCTCGAGCTGATCACGGCCGCCGACCTCGGCCGGGACTTCGGCCGTGTGGTCCACAATTCCAGGGCCTACCTGCGCCAGAAGGCGGCGGTCGACTCCCTGCGTGAGCTCGAAGCCCACAAGAGCCGGCTGATCGCGACGGTCGCCCACGAGCTGAAGAACCCGCTCTCCGCGTTCCGGTGGAACATCGAGTCGCTGCCCTACGCGGAGTCCGAGGAGGAGTACGCCGAGGTGCTGACCGCACTGACGCGCAACCGCGACCGCACCGAGAAGATCGTGGCCGACCTGGCGATGCTGTCGAAGGTCTCCGACCCCGACCACCTGCCGACCACGGTGCCGATCCAGGTCGCGCCCGTGCTCGAGGAGGTCTACAGCCAGCTCAACGCCGAGATGCCCACCAGCGACGCCCACGAGCTCGTCTTCGAGATGCCGTCCGACGACGTCTACGTGACCCTGGCTCCGGGCGATCTGGACCGGGTGGTGATCAACCTGGTCACCAACGCGATCAAGTACAGCCCCGACGGCGGTCAGGTCATCGTGAGCACGCGCACCAGCCCCGGCTGGTTCGAGCTCCGGGTGACCGACCACGGCCTCGGGATCTCGCCGGAGGACCAGGACCGGCTCTTCACCGAGTTCTTCCGCTCGACCAACCCCACAGCCCTCAAACAGCCAGGCACCGGACTCGGTCTGACGATCGTGTCTCGAATCGTCAGCCGACGCGGCGGACTGATATCCGTCGACTCGACCCCTGGCGTGGGAAGCACATTCCGTGTGACGCTGCCCATTGTTTAACCTTACGCACCGGTAACGGGTTGCATTTCCCATCTCGGCGGAGAACTCATGACCAGTACGCCCTCAGAGGGTCCGGACGCGCCAAGCGGCGCCTCCGGGGCGTACCCGAGCCCGGATCCCGGTCTGCAGCTGATCGCCGAGGGGGTCACCGAGCTCGTCGGCTTCGGCGCCGCCGTGATCAACATCCGCCGCGGGGACGAGTTCGAGATCGTCGCGGCGTACGGGGACGAGACCGGCCACACCGTCGAGGGCGAGATGACCGTCGCCGAGATGCTCGGCACCCGGTTCCCGGTCTCGGTGGTCACCGACCTGCTGGAGATGTCCGTGGACTGGGGCGACATCAAGTTCGTCCCCCACGAGAAGAACACCATCGGCGAGGCGGAGGGCTACTGGGTCCCCGACACCGACGAGGACATCCTGAAGGACCCGCAGGACTGGCACCGGCTCGACGAGCTCCTGGCGCCCTTCTACGACGAGAACGGCGAGCTCGTCGGCGTACTCTCGATCGACCGCCCGACCAACGGCCGCAGGCCCGGCCGGCGCCAGCAGCGGATCCTCAACCGGTTCGCCCGCCAGGCGCGGCGAGCGGTGCTGCTCAGCCTGCAGCGTGAATACCTCGAGGAGCGGGCCAACAACCTGCTCGAGGCCCAGAGCTTCCTCCGCGAGGCCAACTCCCAGCTCGGTCTCACCGGTGTGCTCGAGGCGACCCAGGAGGCGATGAGCCGTGGTCTCGACGCCGACGGTCTCTACGTGCAGGCGCAGGACGGCGAGGGCGGGTCCGTTGCGTACGCCTCGCCCGGCCTGGGGTGGACCGCCACCGAGAGCAACATCGCGACCGGTCAGGCCTACCAGAGCACCCGGCTGTGGAACCGGGGCGAGCACGCCATCGTCAACCGCGAGCTGCTCCTCCACACGCTGCATCACGGTGATGCCGAGCAGCGGAAGTTCGCCAGGGTCGGCATCGAGTTCCTCGACGCCGTCGGGGCCGACTCGCTCCTGGTCGTGCCGATCGGCGTGGAGACCACCGCGCTGGGTCATCTGGTGCTGGTGCGTGGCTCGGGCCGGCCGCGCTGGACCGACGCCGAGGGGCGCCTCGCGATGGAGTTCGGTCGCGACTTCGGGCGCATCGTGCTCACCTCCAACGCCTACACCCAGGAGCGTGACCTCGCCCAGCGGCTGGCCACCGCCGACAAGGTGCACAGCCGGCTCATCGAGGCCGTCGCGCAGGAGCTGCACAACCCGCTGACCGCCCTCACCACCGGTATCGACGCGATGCGTCACGAGGACCGCGGATCGCCGACCTGGTTCCAGCAGGTCGGCAACCTGATCAGCAGGTCCGACCAGCTGGTCGCGATGGTCGACGATCTGCTGCTGTTCTCCCGCTTCTCCGACCCCTCCTCGCGCCCGGCGCTCGCCCACGTCGACCTGACGTCCCTCCTGCAGGAGATCTTCGAGCAGAGGACGTACGAGTCGGAGAAGCGTGGCATCGAGGTGAGCATCGACGTGCCCTCGCGCAGCGTCTACGTGATGGGCGACCGCAGCGAGATCAAGGCGGCGATCCTCCGGCTCGTCGACAACGCGCTGGTCTACACCCACCGCGGCGGCCACGTGCGGCTCTACATCGTGGAGAGTGCCAGCGAGGCGGCCATCTCGGTGACCGACAACGGCGTCGGCATCCCCGCGGCCGAGCAGATCCAGGTCTTCACCGAGTTCTACCGCGGGTCCAGCCAGGCGATCGGCGGCCGGAAGGGCGTCGGCCTCGGGCTCAGCATCGTCGACCGGGTCGCACGCCGCCACGACGGCCGCGTCACGCTGCGCTCCGAGCCCGGCACCGGCACCCGCGTCTCGCTCGTCCTTCCGTTGGCCAACGACGCCACCTCGCCTGGTTAACCAAACGTCACAATCTGGTCGAGACGGACGTCTACGGCTGCACAGCGCGCGCGTTTCGTGCAACACTCCGTGGTGCCCAGGTCCTCAGGACTGCCACGCAGTTGCAACACCCGCCCTGACCGACCTACCCGAGAGCAAGGATGCCCCCACCACAGTCAGTCGATGCCCTCGACGTGCCTGCGAGCACGCCGAGCAGGACGTCGCTGCCGGTGGCGGATCCCGCGCTCCAGATGATCTCCGAAGGCATCTGCGAGCTGCTCGGCTTCGGCATCTCCGCGATCAACGTCGTCCGCGGCGATGAGCTCGAGGTGGTCGCGGTCCACGGCTTCACCAGCGGCCTGAACGCACACGGGCGACGGCAGACGGCCGAGGAGATCCTCGGCACCCGGTGGGCCCTCTCCGACCTGCGTGACAACCTCTCCCGCGGCGAGAACTGGGGCTCCTGGCGGTTCATCCCCCAGGAGCGGGTGAACCTTCACGAGGGCAGCTGGGTCTCCACCACCAACATGATCGACGCTCCCGACGCGTGGCATCCCCACGACATGCTGATCGCGCCGATCCTCGGTGACGACGGCTCCATCCAGGGCTGCCTCTCGGTGGACATGCCGGTCAGCGGGCGTCGGCCCGACTTCACCCAGCGCCGGGTGCTCAACCGGTTCGCGAAGCGCGCCCAGCGGGTCGTACACGGCTACCTCGAGCGCGAGCGGCTCTACGAGCGCGCCGCGAACCTCGAGACCGCCAAGGAGTTCCTGCGCGACGCCAGCTCCAAGCTCAGCCTCGCCGACGTGCTCGACGCCAGCCACGACGCGCTGATCCGCGGCTTGGGCGCCGACGGGATCTGGATGGCGACCAAGGGTCCCCACAACGAGATGGTCGTGCACGCGACCCCGGGCCTCAACTGGGATCCCGACCCGGGCCTGGCCGCGCTCACCTCGCGGAACACCTCCCGATACTGGGCGGACGGCACCTACTCGATCCTGAGCCGCGAGCGGATCACGGACTCCTCGGAGTGGAACGAACAGGCCACCGTCGTCAACAAGTTCTTCGAGACCCTGGGAGCGGGGAGCGCCCTGGTCGTACCGGTCGGCGCCGACCACGAGTGGCTCGGCCACATCGTCCTGCTCCGTTCGCCCGGGCGGCCCACCTGGACCGACGCGGAGGGCCGGTTGGCGATGGAGCTGGGCCGCGACTTCGGACGCATCGTGCTCACCGCCAACGCCTACACGCAGGAGCGCGACCTCGCCCAGCAGCTCGCCCACGCCGACCGCGAACGCAACCGGCTGATCGAGGCCGTCGCTCGCGAGCTCCGGATCCCGGTGAACGCGCTCGGCACCTCGCTCAACGCGCTGGCCGGCGAGCAGGCCAACACGCTGCCATGGATCGTCCAGGTGGAGACGCTGACCGTACGCAGCGCCCAGATCGAGGGCATCGTCAGCGACCTGCTGCTCCTCTCCCGGATCCGCGACCCAGCCAACGCCCCCGGCCAGACCACGATCGAGGTCTCCGAGATGCTCGACGACGTGCTGGACGAGCTCGATCCCGACGCAGCCCACAAGGACATCGAGTGCGTCCTGACGACGCCGACCGGGCCTGCGTACGTCGTCGGTGATCCGCGCGAGCTGCGCGCGGCCTTCCTGCACCTGGTGAAGAACGCGCTGACCTACAGCTACCGCGGCTCGCGGGTGCAGGTGATGCTCTACAGCGCCGGCAGCGAGGTCACGATCATCGTCGCCGACGCCGGCGTCGGCATCGCCTACGAGGAGCAGCCGGAGGTCTTCGACCCGTTCTACCGAGGCTCCAACTCCGCGCTGGGTGGTTCGCGCGGAGCTGGGCTCGGGCTGACGCTGGTCGAGCAGATCACCAGGCGCCACCACGGGTTGGTCGAGCTCGACTCACGCCCTGGCGAGGGCACCCGGGTGGCGCTGACGCTGCCTGGAAGCTAGGAGCTGCCCAGCTTCTGGAGCAGCAGCGCCTCGGCGACGACGACCCTCCGGAACTCGGCGAGGTGGAGTCCCTCGTTGGCGCCGTGGGCTCGGGTGTCGGGGTCCTCGACGCCCGTGACCAGCACGCTGGCCTGCGGGAACGCCTCGAGGAACTCCGCGATGAACGGGATCGAGCCGCCCACGCCCATGTCGATCGGAGCGGTGCCGTCCCAGGCCTCGGTGAAGGCGGCACGGGCGGCGTCGTAGGCCGGGCCGGTCGCATCCAGGGCGATCGGCTCACCGGTGTCGACGACCTTCGTGGTCAGCTCGGCGCCCCACGGGACGTGCTTCTCCAGGTGCTGGGTGAGGGCGGCGACGGCGTTCTCACCGGTGTCGCCCGGGGCGATCCGGATGGTGACCTTGGCGCGCGCGGTCGGGGACAGCGTGTTGGAGGCGCCGTCGACCTTGGGGGCGTCCAGACCGGTGATCGTGATCGCCGGCTGCGTCCACATCCGCTCGACCGCGCTGCCCTTGCCGACCCACTGCAGGCCGGCGATGGCCCCGGACTCGGCACGGAGCCGCTCCTCGGGGTAGTCGACGTCGGCCGCCGGGCCGGAGACGAGCCCCTCCACCGCGGGAGCGCCGTCCTCGTCCCAGAGGGTGTTGAGGAGGCGTACGAGAGCCATGATCGCGTCGGGAGCCAGACCGCCCCACATGCCGGAGTGCACCGCGTGACCCAGGGTGCGGAGCTCGACGTCGACGCGGATCAGACCGCGCAGCGACGTCGTCAGCGCCGGGACGCCGATGTCCCAGTTGCCGGAGTCGGCGATGACGATGACGTCGGCCCTCAGCTTGTCCTGGTACTTCCCGAGCAGCTCGGGGAGCGTCGCGGAGGCGACCTCCTCCTCGCCCTCGATGAAGAGGCGCACGGTGACCGGGAGCTCACCGTTGTCGTCGAGGCTGGCCAGAGCCCGGACCGCGCCGATGTGGGCAGCGATGCCGGCCTTGTCGTCGGCCGCACCGCGCCCGTAGAGCCGGTCGCCGACCTCGGTGGGCTCGAACGGCGGGGTGTCCCAGTCGGCATGGTCGTTCTCCGGCTGGACGTCGTGGTGGGCGTAGAGCAGCACCGTCGGGGCCCCCTCGGGGCCCTTCTTCTCACCGACGATGGCCGGCGGGGCACCGTCGAAGGCGCGCACAATCTCCACGTCGAAGCCCTCGGCCGCGAAGAGGTCTCGGGTCTTCTCCGCGCTCTTCTCGACCTCGCTCAGTCGCTCGGGGTCCGCGCTGACCGACTCGATCCGCACCAGGTCCTCGAGGTCCTTGCGGATCCCGGGGAAGAGGTCGTCTACACGGGCCTTGATGTCTTCGGTGGAGTGGCTCATAGGGTGAGATTACAAGGGCAGATACGGCGACAGGTCGGTGCGTTCTCCTGAGGCCCTGACGCGGGCCTGATCGACGGCATCGGACCAGGTCATCGCGCCGGTGGCGAGGGCGATCCAGGTGACCGCGTCGGTCTCGATCACCGCCGGCGGAGTGCCGCGGGTGTGCCGGACCCCTTCGACACACTGCACCGCGGCGTACGGAGGGACGCGCACCTCGACGCTCCTGCCCGGCGCACGCTCCTCGAGCAGGGCGAGGAAGTGCTTGGTGAGGAGGCGGAGATCTGACTTGGCGGGCTCCTCGGCGCGTACGCGATCCAGGGCGTCGGCCACGTCGGCGGCGGCCGCGGGCTTGAGTCGAGCTGGCACGTTCTCACCCTATCTGCGGCAGTTGCCCACCGCGGCGGCGCGCGACCACTACGCTCCGGAGACGTGGGACTGGAGAGACTCGAGTCGGAGATGGTGCTGAAGACCGTCGAGACGCTGCACGGACGGATCGCGGCACGCTTCCCCGACCGGGGTCTGGTGAAGGTCGCCGAGGAGCTGGCCGGCCTGATCAGGGAGTCCTCCGGCGCCGGGGACCGGCTCCGGCAACGGCTGGTGTGGACGCGCGCGGCCTCCCGCGTGCTGATCGTGGCCGTCCTCGCACTGACGCTGGCCGCCATCATCTGGGGCCTGGCGACGGCGTTCGGCGACGAGACGCTCACCGGCGTCCAATGGCTGCCGCTGATGGAGAGCACCGTCAACGACCTGATCTTCGCCGCGGTCGCGATCTTCTTCCTCTACACGATCCCGGAGCGGCTGCTGCGGTCGCGGGCGCTGAAGCTGCTGCACCGGCTGCGTTCGCTGGCCCACATCATCGACATGCACCAGCTCACCAAGGACCCCGAGCGGCTGCGTACCGGGTTCACGCCGACCTCGGCCAGCGTCCGGTTCACCCTCGACGCCGACCAGCTGATCCACTACCTGGAGTACTGCTCCGAGCTGCTCAGCCTCGTCGGCAAGACGGCCGCGCTGTGCGCCGAGGACTCCCAGGACAACGTCGTCCTGGACACGGTCAGCACCGTCGAGGGCCTCACCGTCGATCTCTCGCGCAAGATCTGGCAGAAGATCCAGGTCGTCGGCGAGCTGCGCGAGGAGCAGTCATCCCCGGCTGTTTAGGCTCCGTTGCATGAGTCCACGGACGGAATGGTCGATCCTCGCGGTCGACACCGGCTCTGGTGAGACCCTGGTCGAGTCCGCTTCGGACCTGCTGCTGCCGACCGCGAGCGTCGCCAAGATCTTCCTGCTGCACCACCTCGCCGAGCTGCTCGACGAGGACCGGTCGCTGGGAGAGCTGATGCTGCGCAAGGACAGCGTCGCGCCGGTCGCCGACAGCGGCCTGTGGCAACACCTCGACGTTCCGGCGCTGACCATGAACGACTGCGCCCGGCTGGTCGGCGCGGTCTCGGACAACCTGGCCACCAACGTGCTCCTCGACCACGTCGGCCTGGCTCCGGTCCAGGCCGTCGCCCGGCGGCTGGCCGCGGGCGGGTCGATGCTGAACGACTCGGTCCGGGACGTACGCAGGCCCGAGGACCCGCCGATGCTCTCCGTCGGCTGCGCCGCCGACTGGGTCGCCTACTTCCGTACGCCACACCCGACCGTCATGTCCTGGCTGGCACCGTCCGCGGACCTCTCGATGGTCTCCGCCGCCTTCGGCCTGGACCCGCTGGCCCACGCCGATCCGGAGCAGAACCTGCGGGTGTGGAGCAAGACCGGCACCGACGACGGTGTCCGCGCCGAGGTCGGGCTGCTCGACGTGGGTGGCCGACAGGCGGCGTACGCGGTCATCTGCCGATTCCAGGGTGAGGTCCTCCCGGTGCTGGCTCAGATGCGGGCGTACGGCACGCTCATCCTGGATGCGTTGCAGGGCGGCTACGCTCCAGGCCAGGGTCCGGCACGGTAGGAGATCAGTTGTTCAGCATCGACCTCGGGAACGGCGCGGAGATGGTCCTGCGTGACCGATCGACCGACTTCGCCGTCCACCGGCTCATCAACGCCAACCTCGACCACCTCCGGGAGTGGGAGCCGTGGGCGCACGCGGACCAGAGCATGATCAGCGTGTCGGCCTTCGGCACCTACCTGCTGACCCAGTGGGTCAAGGGCGAGGCGATCCCGTGCGTCATCCGCCAGGACGGCCAGGTCGCCGGAGCCACGACCGCGCGGATCAACCTCTACGAGAAGTCGGCCACGATCGGCTACTGGCTGGGCGAGGCGTACGAGGGCCGCGGGCTGATCACCCGGGCCGTCTCGGCGCTGCTGGACACCCTCTTCAACGAGTACGACATCGCCCGGGCGATCATCGACACCTCGGTGATGAACAAGCGCAGCCGCGCGGTCGCCGAGCGTCTCGGCTTCACCCACGAGGGCACCATGCGCGGCGCGCAGGCCTATCCGGGCGAGCGCCGGGACCTGGTGGTCTATGGACTCCTGCGCGAGGAGTGGCTGACCCGATCAGGACGTGACGGCGCCTGAGCGGACGAACCGCTCCCCCACCTGCTTGACCAGCTCGGCCAGCTCGACCGGCTGCTCGACGGTGAAGTCCGCGTCGACGCCGGCGAGGATCATCATCGGCCAGCTCAGATCGTCGACCTGCATCCGCAGTCGGCAGCCTCCCTCGGCGGGCTCGACCTCACCCCAGCGCCCCACCCGCCGCGCGACCACGTCGGGCTCGACGCCCAAGAGGACGCAGACGTCGAAGGCCGCCGGGCGGGAGCGGATCCCCGCCTGCACGTACGCCGCCGCGTCCCCGCCCGGGATCTCGCGAGGGCGGAACATCTGGCCGGTGGTCATCGGGTCGCTGACCCGGTCGACGCGGAAGGAGCGCCAGTCCTGGCGGACCCGGTCGTAGGCGAGGAGATACCAGCGGTTGCCGAGCGTCACCAGCCGGTGCGGCTCGACGCGGCGCCGGGTCGGCTCGGCCTCGGGCGCCTGATAGGTGAAGGTGAGCGCCTCGTCGTCGCGGCAGGCCTGCGCCAGGACCCCGAGCACGCCGGCGTCCAGCGGCACCCGGCCGCCCCAGGGGATGGAATCGGTCTGCGAGGTGACCGCATCCATCCGCCGCCGCAGCCGCGGCGGCATCAGCGCGACGACCTTCCCCAGCGCCTGGGCGGAGACGTCCCCCATCCCCGCGACCATGCCCGCGGCCGCAGTGCGCAGCCCGACGGCGATCGCGACCGCCTCCTCGTCGTCGAGGAGCAACGGCGGCAGCGCGTTGCCGGCCCGGAGCTGGTAGCCGCCGGCCACCCCTCGGGTGGCGTCCACGTCATAACCGAGATCGCGCAGCCGCTCGATGTCGCGCCGCAGCGTACGGTCGCTGACCTCGAGGCGTACGGACAGCTCCGTGCCTGGCCAGAAACGGTGGGTCTGCAGCAACGAGAGGAGCTGCAGCATGCGGGCGCTCGTACTCATGACACCGACCTTAGGCGCCATTGCGGTCAGTTCATGGCCTGATTCCTGGGGAACCTGGAACCCGCGAGTCGGTCGGCTCGCCCCCTCCTCGAGCCGACCGACGCCGCGCTGCCTCTCTCTTACCCATTCGCCGAGCTTCTAAACCGGAACTCGGAAGAAATTTTCGAAAGCGGACAGAAGCTGACCGGATGAGGTCAGAGGCTGAAGACATGACGAACCACAGCAACCAGCGGCCGGTGATCCGCACTCAGGCGCTGACCAGGCACTTCACCCGAAGCAAGAAGACCGTCGAGGCCGTACGCGGGCTCGATCTCGAGATCCACCAAGGTGAGCTCGTCGCCTTCCTCGGCCCCAACGGAGCCGGCAAGTCGACCACCTTGCGGATGCTGACCACGCTCATCCCGCCCACCTCCGGCACCGCCGAGGTGGCCGGCCACGACGTCGTCCGCTCACGCGGCGCCGTCCGGCGCTCGATCGGCTACGTCGGCCAGGGCAACGCCGCCGCGTTCATCCAGCGCGGCCGCGACGAGCTGATGTCGCAGGCTCGCGCCCACGGCATCCCGCGCGCCGCCGCGAAGGCGCGCATCGAGGAGCTGCTCGTGGCCTTCGACCTCCAGGAGTACGCCGACCGCGCGGTCCAGACGCTCAGCGGCGGCCAGCGGCGGCGTCTCGACATCGCGATCGGGCTGCTCAACCACCCCGAGGTGCTGTTCCTGGACGAGCCGTCGACCGGCCTCGATCCGCAGAACCGCGCCAATCTGCAGGAGCAGATCCGCCGGCTCCACGAGGACGGGACCACGATCGTGCTCACCACCCACTACCTCGAGGAGGCGGACGCGCTCGCCGGACGGGTGATCGTCATCGACCACGGCCTCGTGATCGCCGACGACACCGCCACCCGGCTCAAGGAGAGGCTCGGCGACCTGGTGCTCCTCGGCTTCGGCACCGAGGCGGATGCCACGGCCGCCGCGGCGCGCGCCGAGTCGGCACTGTCCGGTCCGACCGTCATCGAGCGCACCGGCACGCAGATCTCGATCCGCACTCCGCGCGGCGCCGACAGTGCGCCGGCCCTGGCGATCGACCTGGCCGCCCACGGCACCCCCGCGATCCGGATGGAGGTCCACGCCCCCACCCTCGACGACGTCTTCCTCGACCTGACCGGCCGCAGCCTGCGCGAGTCGGCCGAGTCCGCCACCACCCAGACCGAAGGAGCAGCAGCATGACCACTCTCACCGTCCCGACCGCACAGGTCCGCACCTCCACCCGAGTACCGAGCCGACCGACCGGCTTCCTCACCGACACCTGGACCGTGCTGCTCCGTGAGCTCACGCCCAAGCTGCGCCAGCCCGCCTCCATGCTCTTCGCGATGGTGCAGCCGCTGGTCTTCCTGGGTCTCTTCGCACCGCTCCTGCCCGCCGTCGAGAACGGCAGCGCGCTGCAGTGGTTCGTGCCGGGCATCGTCGTCATGACCGCGCTGATGGGCGCCTCGATGACCGGCGCCGACCTGACCGCGGAGATCCGCTCCGGCTCCCACGAACGACTCCTGGTCTCGCCCCTCTCCCGGCCGTCCCTGCTGGTCGGTCGGGCCCTGAAGGAGGTCGTGCCGGTGCTGTTCCAGACGGTGGTCATCCTCGCCGTGGTGACCCCGTTCAGCTTCGACCTCCACCTCGGCGGGGTCCTGGTCGGAGCCGTCATCGTCTCGCTCTTCGCGATCGGGCTGGGCGCGCTCAGCTTCGCCCTGGCCACCGCCGCCAAGGAGCAGGACTGGATCTTCTGGACGGTGCAGCAGATGCTGATCTTCCCGCTGCTGCTCCTCTCCGGCGTCCTCCTCCCGCTCGACGGGGCTCCCGGCTGGCTGCGGTTCCTCAGCGACATCAACCCGATGACGTACGTCGTGGAGGCCGAGCGGGCGCTCTTCGCCGGTCAGTTCCCGGCCGATGTCGTCATCGGCGGCTTCGTCGCGGCCGCTGCCGTCGCGGTGGGCGGAGTGCTCGTCGGCGTACGGACCATGGAGAGGTCGAGCTGACGTCGGGCCGAAACCCCTTGACCTCAAGTTCACTTTAGCTTCCAGACTGGACGCATGACACCCCGACTCCGCACGGCCCCGAGCCCGACAACGATCGTGCTCACCGTCATCGCCGGCACGGTGATGATCCCGATCGACATCACGATCGTCGCGGTCGCGATCGCCCGTCTCTCCCAGGAGACGGGCGCTTCGCTGCCGGTGATCCAATGGGTCGCCACCGGCTACACGCTCGCCCTGGCAACGGTCATCCCGGCCGCGGCCTGGGCGATCAGCCGGTTCGGCGCCCGCCAGGTGTTCCTGACCGCGATCGGCGTCTTCACGATCGGATCCGGCCTGGTCGCGGCGTCGTGGAACGTCGAGTCGCTGATCGCGTTCCGGGTGCTGCAGGGGCTCGGCGGCGGATTCGTGATGCCGGCCGCGATGACCCTGACGCTGCGCTCGGCGCCACCCGAGGAGCGCGGCCGGCTGATGGCCCTGATGGGCCTGCCGGTGCTGGTCGGCCCCGTCTTCGGACCGGTGCTCGGCGGCTGGCTGCTCGACACGATGTCGTGGCGGTGGATGTTCCTGATCAACCTTCCGCTGGGCCTGATCGGTCTGGTCCTCGGGATGCGCAACCTGCCGCGCCTGGAGCGCGGTCCGAGCGCCCGCCTGGACGTACGCGGCCTGCTCCTGCTTCCTCCCGCGATGGCTCTCCTCGTGCTGGGCACCTCGTTCGCCGATGGCACGCTGTTCGAGGCGCAGGTGCTGGTCCCGATCGGGGCGGGGACCGTCCTGGTGGCGCTCTTCGTCCGGCATGCGCTCCGTGCCGCCGCTCCCCTGCTCGACATCCGGCTCCTCGGCCGGCGCCTGACCGGCGGCAGCGCCGCGCTGCTGGTCTGCTTCGCCGGTGGCTACTTCGGCTCGATGATCCTGGTGCCGCTCTACTGGCAGGTCGTACGCGGCGAGTCCGCGACCACCGCGGGGCTGCTGATGGCTCCCGCCGGTATCGCGGCCGGGATCATGATCCAGGTCTCCGGCCGCCTCATCGACCGTTTCCCGCCGCTGCCGGTGATCGGCTCGGGGATCGTGATCTCCACCCTGGGCTTCGGTGCCCTGGCACTCCAGCTGAGCGCGGACGCGCCGATGCTGGCCCTGGCCACGACCCACGCCGTCGCGACCGCGGGCGCCGGGTTCGTGATGCTGCCGACCATGACCATCGCCACCCGCTACCTCGAGGACAGCGCCATCCCGGCCGGCTCCACGATGATCAACGTGCTGAACCAGGTCGCCACCGCCCTGTGCACCGCCGGCGTCTCGGTGCTCCTGGCCGGCGCCCTCTCGTCCCGCCTTCCCGGGCTGGGCAGCGATGGCATCGGAGCGCTCAGCTCCCTCGCTCCCGCCGAGCGAGCAGCCGTCGCGCCGCTGGCCGCCGAGGCGCTGCAGGTCGCGTTCTGGCTGCCGGTCACGATGATGGCGATCTCGGGCGTGGTCGCGTTCCTCGTCTTCCGGCGTACGCCGTCGGCTCGGAGCGTCTCGACCGACAGCCCGCGCCCCGTCGCCGCCGCGGTCGCCGACTAGGTCCTACCAGGGGCGGCGGTCGCCGGGATACTGCGTCGGGCCGCCCGGGTTGGGGCGACCAGGGTTGGGGAGACCAGGGTTCGGGTAACCCGGGTTGGGGCGGCGGCCCGGGTTGGCGTGACCGGGGCCGGGCCCGGCGGGGTGGACCTGGCCCCGATAGACCGGGCCACCACCGGGGTACGGCCCGACGGGCCGGGCGTGCCGAGGGCCCTGCGGGCCAGGCCGGGGCGGTTCGCGGCGCCGGCGCCGGGCCAGGAGCAGAGCGATGAGCAGACCCAGACCCGACAGCGCGAGCAGCCCGACGGCGATCTCGACGAAGCCGATCCCGAACAGCCCGCTCGAACCAGGAGCGGGACCGTCCGAGACGTCGGTGAACGTCACCGGGCCCGCCGTCTCCGAGTCGCCAACGGGCGCGGACGAGGAAGAATCCGACTCAGACGGTGAGGCCGAGGGCGACGTCGAAGGCGACGCGGAGACGGACGCGGAGGGCGTACGCGACGGGGTCGGGGAAGCCGTCGCCGACTTCTTGGGCTTGGCGGTCTGCCGAGGAGTCGGGGCCTTGGTCTCCGCTGGGGTGGTCGGCGCCGGGGCGGTGGTGGCCTTCGGCTTCTCGGTCGGCCGCACGCCCGGCGGGTACTTCGCGAAGACCTGGACGCCCCAGGTGGTGTCGTCGACCTCCACGAAGGCGATCCCGATGTGGGTGTAGTCGCCCAGGATGTTGGCCCGGTGGCCGTCGGAGTTCATCCAGCCCCGGTGCATCTCCGCACCGGTGCGGTAGCCCATGGCGACGTTCTCCCCGATCCCCTGCCACCCCTCCGGCACCTGCTCGGCGAGGTCGGGGTTGTGCGAGAGCGCCCCGTCGGCGCCGATCTTGTAGGCCCACTTCCGCGCCAGAGCGTCGAGGGCCGAGTCGCGCGTCAGCGGGTCGAGGCCCGCTTCGGAACGAGCGGAGTTCGCCAGCCGCTTGATCGTCCCACCCTCCCCCGCGGATGCCGGACCAGCGCTGACGAGCAGCGCGGCAGCAGCCAAAAGCAGAGCGAGGACACAGGACACGGGGCGATGCAGGTGGGGGAACATCCCCGCCAGGGTATCTACCTTTACTTGGGAGTGCTGCGCCGCATGTGGCGCTCGATGTGGGCCGCGATCCCGGCCATCAGCAGGCGCTGCCCGAAAGCCGAGGGGTCGTCGGAGTCGGACTCCTCACCGGGCCCGGCGGGCCGCCAGGTGGCCATCGACTCCATCAGGTTCGGGAAACGCTCCGGATCCGCGTACGTCACGAGCATCTCCTCGAACCTCGCATAGGGGTTCTCCGGGAACCGGGCGGCCTCGATCTCGATCCTCGCCTCACCCAAGGCGTACTGCGAGATGATGCCCAGAATCGCCATCTTCTCCTCGGGGGGCAGCGTCACCTCTCGGAGGTAGTAGAACCCGAGATCGATCCAGGCGAGGCGGTTCGGCCCGGGAAGCGTGCCGACGAGAGGCAGATCGAGGAACCACGGCCGACTCAGCGACAGGTCCACCTGCGCGCGCATCCAGGCTGCCAGACCATCGCGCCAGTCCAGGTCGCGCGACGGCGCCGGTAGCTCCGCACAGAGACGGTCGGCGAGCAGGATGAGCAGCTCGTCCTTGTTCTTCACGTGCCGATACAGCGCCATCGGCGAGCAGCCCAGCGCCTCGGCGACCCGCGCCATCGAGACAGCGGCGAGGCCCTGCTCATCCGCGATGACGTAGGCGGCCTCGACGATCTGGGCAACGCTCAGCGCCGGCTTGGGGCCGCGTCGGCCGGGCGGGGCCTTGCCCCACAGACGAGGGATCAGGTCGGAACTCATCCCCTCCATCATGCCCTGCTCCCTCCAGAAACGGGTTGACCGCCTCCCGCTTCTGCGTACTCTATAAACTGTTAATTGCGTACGCTATTAGATCGGACGGCTCATGAGCACTTCGCAACGACCTATGGCACGCCAGTGGTGGGTCTTCCCGCTGGCCGCCGCGACGGTGATCTTCCTGGTGACGGCGCTGCCGCGGTACGTCGGGCTGGATCCGTCGCAGTCGCTCGTGGAGACCGACCGCGGGCCGGTCTTCTACCCGGCGCTGGTGACACACATCTTCTTCGGCTCGGTGATGCTCTGCTGCGGCGTACTCCAGCTGTGGCCGTGGCTGCGCACCAACCATCCGACGGTGCACCGCTGGACCGGGCGCACCTACGTCGCCACCGCGATCCCCACCGGCGTGGGGGCGCTGGTCACCAGCCAGTTCCCCGCCGCCGGACCGTCCCAGCAGGTCGGCAACACCTTCTTGGCCGTGCTGTTCCTGCTGTTCACCGTGCAGGGCTACCGGGCCGCGCGACAGCGTCGCTTCAAGGACCACCGCGAGTGGATGTACCGCAGCTATGCGATGGCGTTCTCGATCATCGCCAACCGTTTCTGGGGCATGGCCCTGCTGTTGATCTTCGTGCCCGACATCATGACCAACGCCGAGCTCGGCACCGAGGACGCCACGCTCGCCAGCGCGGCCGCGGCCTCAGCGTGGGTCAGCTGGGTCGTGAATCTGCTGATCGCCGAGTGGCTCATTCACCGCAAGCCGCGGCGGCGACGCACCGATCAGGCCAGCGCGTCGCGCAGGGTCGAGCGCCAGACACCGGTGAGCTCCTCGAGCGGGATCTCGACGCTGCCGCCGTCATAGGCGACCTCGTAGGTCGAACCGCCGGTCACACCGAGCTTGGTCGCCGCGACCCCGTGGCGCTCGGCCAGCGAGGTGAGCCGCTCGACGTCGGACGCCTTCACGGTGACGACCGCGCGGGCGACCGACTCCGAGAAGAGCGCGACGAACGGGTCGCCGGCGAGCGTGACCGAGACGCCGATCCCCGACGACATCGCGGGCTCGGCCAGCGCCTGCATCAGGCCACCGTCGGAGAGGTCGTGGGCGGAGGTCACGAACCGCGCCTCCAGCAGCAGCTCGGCCAGCGCCTTCTCGGCCGCCAGGTTCACCTTGGGCGGCAGCCCGCCGAGGTGGCCGTGCACGACGTGGGCCCACTCCGAGCCGGAGAGCTCCTCGTGGGTCTCGCCGAGCAGGACGACGACCTCGTCGGCCGCCTGGAAGTCCGAAGGCGTACGCGTGGTGACGTCCTCGATCACACCGAGCGTCGCGACCACCGGCGTGGGGTGGATGGCGGTCTCGCCGGTCTGGTTGTAGAGGGAGACGTTGCCGCCGGTGACCGGGATGCCGAGCTCGAGGCAGGCGTCCTTCAGGCCGCGGGTGGCCTCGGCGAACTGCCACATCACGTCGGGGTCCTCCGGGGAGCCGAAGTTGAGGCAATCGGAGATGGCCAGCGGCTTGGCGCCGACGGAGGCCACGTTGCGGTAGGACTCGGACAGCGCGAGCTGGGCACCGGCGTACGGGTCCAGCTTGGCGAAGCGGCCGTTGGCGTCGGTGGCGAGCGCGACACCGAGGTTGGTCGACTCGTCGACGCGGATCATGCCGCCGTCGGCCGGCTGGGACAGGACAGTGTTGCCGCGCACATAGCGGTCGTACTGCTCGGTGATCCAGGACTTGTCGCACAGGTTCTCCGAGGCGACCAGCTGGAGGACGGTCGAGCGGAGCTCGTCGGCCGAGGCCGCACGCGGGAGCTTCTCGGCCACGTCGGCCTGCAGCGCGTCCTGCCACGGCGGGCGGGCGTAGGGGCGCTCGTAGACCGGGCCGTCGTGGGCCACGGTGGTCGGGTCGACGTCGACGATGGTCTCGCCGTGCCAGTCGACACGCAGCCGGCCCTCGCCGGTCACGGTGCCGATCACGGCCGCCTCGACGTCCCACTTGGCGCAGATGTCCATGAAGGTCGCCTCGTCCTCGGGCGCGATGACCGCCATCATCCGCTCCTGGGACTCGCTCATCAGGATCTCCTCCGGAGCGAGCGTCGAGTCGCGCAGCGGCACCCGCTCGAGGTGCACGTGCATGCCGCCGTCACCGGCGGCGGCGAGCTCGGAGGTGGCACACGAGATGCCGGCCGCACCGAAGTCCTGGATGCCGCGGACGATGCCGGCGGAGAAGAGCTCCAGGGTGCACTCGATCAGCAGCTTCTCCATGAACGGGTCGCCGACCTGAACGCTCGGGCGCTTGGCCGGACCGTCCTCGTCGAACTCGACACTCGCGAGGATCGAGGCGCCGCCGATGCCGTCACCACCGGTGCGCGCGCCGTACATGATCACCAGGTTGCCGGCGCCGGACGCCTTGGCGAGGTGGAGGTCCTCGTGACGCAGTACGCCGACGCAGAGCGCGTTGACCAGCGGGTTGCCGAGGTAGGAGGCGTCGAAGACCGCCTCACCACCGATGTTGGGCAGACCGAGGCAGTTGCCGTAGTGGCCGATGCCGGACACGATCCCGGGCAGCACCCGGTGGGTGTCCTCCTCGGAGAGCGGTCCGAAGCGGAGCGGGTCCATCACGGCGACCGGGCGCGCGCCCATCGCGAGGATGTCGCGGACGATGCCGCCGACACCGGTCGCGGCGCCCTGGTGGGGCTCGACGTAGGAGGGGTGGTTGTGGGACTCGACCTTGAAGGTGACCGCGTAGCCCTGGCCGACGTCGAGCACGCCCGCGTTCTCACCGATGCCGGCGAGCATCTTGCCGGCCGGGGTCTCCTGGGGGATCTCGCTGAACTGCTTCAGGTGCACCTTGGAGGACTTGTAGGAGCAGTGCTCCGACCACATCACCGAGTACATCGCCAGCTCCGCGCCGGTCGGCCGGCGGCCGAGGATGCGCCTGATCTCGGCGTACTCGTCCTCCTTCAGGCCGAGCTCGGCCCAGGGCTGCTCTCGGTCGGGGTCACCGGCAGCGTGGTGCACGGTGTCCAGGAGCGGAAGATCGGACGCAACGGCAGCGGACGAAGTCTCGGTCACGGGCAGAAATCTACGTCAGAAGTGCCCAATCCCCTTAGTCGTCAGCGGGGCAGCCCGCGCCACTCCCGCAGGTCGCGGATCTGACCGAACTCGTGGAGCGCCTGCCGAGCCACCTCGCCGTCCCCGGCGTAGGCGGCGACGCTCCAGCCGTGACCCTCCACCATCTCGGCGGTGACCCAGGAGGCCTCGCCGTGCGGGGTGGGCAACCGGCGCGGGCGCCAGGAGAGCGACATCGCGCCGTCGAGGCGCTGCTCGATTCTCGGCGTCGAGCCGGTGGCGGCGTACTTCCTCTGACCGGTCCGCCAATCGCCCCAGTAGGCGTAGTGGAGGTAGACCTGGGAGCCGCGCCAGGACATCGAGCACTCCACGAAGAGGTCACGCGCCTCGGTCTCACCGGGGGCGCACTCGGCGCTCCGGGCAGCGTCCTCGTAGCCAGGGAAGACCCACTTCATGCCATCCGCGCCGCGCGGGTCCGGGCACCGGGTCAGGGAACCGGAGCCGTTGCCGTCCCAGCAGACGTAGGGCGTGTTGACCTGCTTGGTCGTCGAGCTGACCTGGTCGGCGACCGCGAACGGCCCGATCACCTCGCCGCCGTGCGCGACATGGATGATCCCGGCGACCGTCAGCGCGAGCATGACCGTGATCGCGAAGAGGACCGGCGTCACCCGATCGCGTCGTCGCTGCCGCACAGGCCCCCACCCCCTTGGCGATCCATTCCTTTACCAAGGTAACGCCGCCAGGCGGGTTTGGTTAGGGCCCATATATACCGGGACCAACGTCCCGTCGCGTCCGCCGACCGAGACCTCTGCCCACCGGCTGGACCAACCTCTAGTCTTCTATTCGTAGTTATTCACTAAAGAAAGGCCATTCGGTGTCCTCCCCCAGCACGTTCAGCCGACGCAGCCTGCTCGTCACCGGGGCCGGCGCGGTCGCCGCCACCGGCCTCGCCACCCCCGCCAACGCAGCCGCCGAGACTCCGTTCAAGGCCCGCAAGGTCAACCGGCCCAAGCGCAAGCCCAACCTCCTGGTCATCCTGGGCGACGACCTCGGCTGGGCCGATCTGTCCGCCTACGGCTCCCCGGACATCAAGACTCCCCACCTGGACCGGCTCGCCGCCTCGGGCGTGCGGTTCACCGATGCGTACTCCGCCTCCTCGGTCTGCTCGCCCACCCGCTTCGGCCTCTACACCGGGCGCTACCCCGGTCGCCTCGCCGGCGGCCTGCCGGAGCCGATCAGCTCGCCCAACGAGCTGCACGGCATCCCGCTCGACCACCCGACGCTGGCCTCGCTGCTCAAGGACCAGGGCTACCGGACCGCGCTGTTCGGCAAGTGGCACTGCGGCTACCTGCCCTGGTACAGCCCGACCAGGGTCGGCTGGGACGAGTTCTTCGGCAACTTCTCCGGCGGCCTCGACTACTTCTCGAAGGTCAACCACAACGGCGACCACGACCTCTACGAGGACGAGGTGGAGGTCGAGGACCTTCGCTACTACACCGAGATCGTCACCGAGAAGGCCGTCAGCTTCATCGAGCGCGACCACGACGCCCCCTGGCTCCTCAACCTCAACTTCACCACGCCGCACTGGCCCTGGGAGGGCCCTGAGGACAAGGCGGTGAGCGATGAGCTGACCGCCCGGCTCGAGGACGGCGAGAAGGGCGTGCTCTTCCACCACGACGGCGGCTCGCTGGCGACGTACAAGACCATGGTCGAGGACCTCGACCAGTCGATCGGCCAGGTCATCCGTGCGCTCGAGCGCACCGGCCAGCTCCGCGACACCGTCGTCTTCTTCGCCAGCGACAACGGCGGCGAGCGGTTCTCCAACGTGTGGCCGTTCACCGGAGCGAAGTCGGGCCTCAACGAGGGCGGCATCCGGGTGCCCACCATCCTCAGCTGGCTCGGCACCCTGCCTGGTCGCCAGGTGAGCGACGAGCCCGCGGTCACGACCGACTGGACCGCGACCTTCCTGGAGCTCGCCGGCGCCACGCCGTCGCCGGAGTATCCGCTGGACGGCACCAGCCTGGTGCCCCTCCTCTTCGGCGGCCGCCCGCGCGAGACCCAGGACCTCTTCTGGCGCATGCGCGGTCAGCGGGCGCTGCGCCGCGGCTCGCTGAAGTACCTGCAGCTCGACGGCACCGACCACCTCTACGACCTGAGCGAGGACGTACGCGAGCAGGCCGACCTGGCCCGGAAGCGGCCCGAGGATCTGGCGGAGCTCCGTGCGGCCTGGGAGAAGATCGACGAGACCCTGCTGGCGTACTAAGGACGTACGCCTGGCGAGTCCACTGGTAACTGAGTGACGGTTGTGACTACCGTGACGAAATATGGGGGACTTCACCAGGTTCAAGTACGTCAGACGGGCGCTCGGCGCCGGCTTGATCTCGGGCGTCGTCGGCGTCGCGGGGCTGGCAATGCCCAGCCCCGCGGCCGCCGCGAACCGGGTCACGCCGGGCAACTTCACCGGCTATGGCTTCGACCAGTGCCAGGCGCCTTCGCAGACTGCGATGGACCGCTGGTGGAGGCACTCGAACTTCGGCGCGGTCGGCATCTACATCGCCGGCAACTCGCGCGGCTGCCGCAACCAGACCAACCTCAGCTCGACCTGGGTGCGCACCCAGCTGGCGCGGGGTTGGCGGCTGCTCCCGATCACACTCGGTCCGCAGGCATCCTGCAACCCGCACTTCCCGCGCTACCGCGACGACCCGCGGATCAGCGCCAACTCGACCAACCAGTACGCCACGGCGAAGCGCCAGGGCATCAACCAGGCCAACGCGACCGTGGACGCCGCCAAGCGCTACGGCATCGCCGCCGGGAGCACGATGTTCTACGACCTCGAGGGCTTCGACATCGGCAACAAGCGCTGCCGTGAGTCGGCGATGTGGTTCGTCTCGGCCTGGAGCCACCGGATCAAGGCGCTCGGCTACCGACCGGGCATGTACTCGAGCGCGTCTTCCGGCATCAAGGCGATGTACGCCGTCTGGCACGCCCAGCCGCGCGGCTTCGTCTACCCCGCGGACCTGTGGATCGCCGACTGGGACGGCCGCGCCGGCACCTCGACCCGCTACATCCCGGACACCCCCTGGAACCCGCACAAGCGCGTCAAGCAGTACCGCGGCCCGCACAAGGAGACCCACGGCGGCACCACCATCGAGATCGACTCCAACTTCGTCGACCTCGGCCGGGGCTCCTACGCACGGCCGGTGACCCATTGCGGCGGCGTGCCGGTCAGCTTCACCAGCTATCCCGCCCTGAGGCCGCGCACCAGCTCCTACACTCCCTCACCGATCTACACCAAGGCGCTCGAGTGCATGCTCCGCGAGCGCGGGAACTTCGGTGGCGCCATCGACGGGACGTACGACCGAGGGCTGGTGAGCTCGATCAACGCCTGGCAGCGCTCGCACGGCCTGACGGTGCGGAAGACCTGGACGCAGGGCGCTTGGAAGACGCTGTGGGCCGCCAACAGCCGCCCGCTCCTCAAGCGCGGCTCCGCCGGCGAGAGCGTCCGCGACCTCCAGCGCGCCCTCAGTGCCACCTCCGCGCCCGAGCGTCCGAAGATCACCGGCGTCCTGGACTGGAACACCCAGGTCGCCCTCGTCGCCTACCAGAAGCGTCTCGGCCGCACCGCGAACGGCATGGCCACCGAGGTCACCTGGTACGACCTGGCCCACGGCCGCTGACCCGGCGCAACTGTCTCAACCACGACCGCCGAGTCGGCGGTTCCACGCGGGACTGTTGCGCCGAGTCGGCGGTCAGGAGAAGGGGTTGGGGAGGGCGCCGGGGAGGTCGGCCAGGAGCTCGCGGGCACGGGCGGCGACCTTGTGCTCGACGAGGACCTCGTACTTGGTCGGCACGATGACCTTGACGCTCGAGAAGTCGCGGGTGCCGCGGGTGGCGGCATAGCCGATCATCGACCAGATGAGGCCGAACACGACACCGAGTAGCACGGTCGAGAGCAGGATGAAGAGGAAGTTCTCGTTGCCGAAGAGCGACATGATCAGGCCGACGAAGACACCGAGCCAGGCGCCGGAGAGGACGCCGGCGAGGGCGACCTTGCTCCAGGTGAGCCGGCCGGTGATCCGCTCGATCTGCTTCAGCTCGGTGCCGACGATCATGCAGTTCTCGACCGGGAACTCCTTGTCGGAGAGGAAGTCGACCGTCTTCTGCGCGGCGGCGTAGTCGTCATAGGTCGCGAGCGACTGGGGAAACTCCAGCTTCAGCGGGCTCCGCGGGCCGCTGACCGGCGAGGTGAAGGACATACGCCCAGTGTGCCCCAGGCGAGGTCAGTTCTTGAGGACGCCGTTCGCGATGACATCGAGCATGGGACGTACGTCCTTGGCCTCGAGCGAGGAGTGGTCGGCCATGGTCGCGACGCCACCGAGGAGGCGGCACACGTCGAGGTTGTCGACACCCTCGCGGAGCACGCCGTGCTCGGCCATCTCCCTCAGGACGCTCTCGTTGGCGTCGGCGTAGGTCTGGCACTTGGTGCGCAGCGGGGAGTCCTGGCAGCCCAGGGAGGCGGTGATCTTGGCGGCGGCGCCCTGGTGGCGGGTCAGCAGCGAGACGTACTCCTCGAACCAGGCGAGGAGCTTCTCCCGGCACCCGCCCTCGGTCGCCATCGCCTTCTCGACGTGGGCGGCGACCTCCTCGATCCAGGTGGCCATGATCGCCTCGTGGAGCGCCTCGCGGGTCGGGAAGTGGCGGTAGAGGGTGCCGGGACCGACACCCGCACGCCGGGCCACCTCGTCGAGAGGTGCGTCGAGACCGCGCTCCTTGAACACCGCGTGGGCGACCTCGATCAGCCGCTCGCGGTTGCGCTGCGCGTCGGCTCTCATCCGGACCTCCTCAGTCGCTCCCGCCTCGCTGCGGGCGCCTCAGGTTAACAGCAGCCTCCGCCACAGCATCTAAATGCATTGCTAACCGGAGACACTCTCCGGTAGTGTCTTCATCAAGCGGAGACTTCCTCCGCTTTACTGTACTCCTTTTCCGTCTCCAACAGGAGCTCTCGCATGACATCCACCGTGGCACCACCCAAGCCACCTGCGGCCACCAAGGCCGCTGCCGGCGCCGGGATCGCCCTGGTCCTGGTCGCCCAGCTGATGATCGTCCTCGACGCGGCGGTCGTGAACGTCGCGCTCCCCCGGATCGCCGACGACCTCGAATTCACTCCGGCCGCACTCACCTGGGTGCTCAACGGATACACGCTCGCCTTCGGCGGGCTGCTCCTGCTCGGCGGTCGCCTCGGCGACGTCTTCGGCAGGCGGCGCGTGTTCGTGGCCGGCCTCTCCGTCTTCACCCTCTTCTCCCTGGCCGGCGGACTCGCGCCGACCGACGACCTGCTGGTGATCTCCCGCGCGCTGCAGGGCTTCGGCGCCGCGATCGCCGCACCCCAGGTGCTCGCCCTGCTGACCACGTCCGCGAAGGACGAGGGCGGCCGGGCCCGGGCGATCGCGCTCTTCTCCGCGGTCTCCTCCAGCGGCGCCTCGATCGGACTCATCCTCGGCGGCATCCTGACCGACATCGCTTCGTGGCGCTGGACGCTGTTCATCAACGTACCGATCGGGCTCGTCGTGCTCGCCCTCGTCGGCCGTCTCGTCGCCGAGACCGCCCCGCGACCGGGGCGCTTCGACATCGTCGGCGCCGTGACCGCGACCGGCGGCGCGGCCGCGATCGTCTGGTCGCTGATCGGCGCCCCGGAGCACGGCTGGACCTCCGCGCGCACCCTCGGCGGAATCGCGGTCGGCCTGCTCCTGCTGGTCGCCCTCGTGCTCACCGAGCGCCGGGTCGCCCACCCGCTGCTGCAGCTCCACCTCTTCAACAGCCACCGCCGCGTCGCCGCGTTCATCGCCGCGGTCGGGCTGGTCGGGGCTCAGTTCGCGACGTTCTACCTGACCGTGATCTACCTGCAGGGCGTGCTCGGCATGGGGCCGCTCGCCTCCGGGCTGGCATTCCTGCCACTGACGCTGATGATCTTCGCGGTGTCCCGGGTGGCGCCTCGCATCGCGGCCCGGATCGGGATGTCTCGGGTGCTGGTCCTGGGCGCCACCGGTCTCACCCTGTCGTTCGTGTGGCTGAGCACGCTGACGGAGACGAGCACGTACGCCGGCGCCGTGCTGGCTCCGTTCCTCCTCAACGGCGCGTTCGCCTCCCTCGTCTTCACCTCCACCACGGCTCTCGGCCTGGAGGGTGTCGACGCCGCCCACGCAGGCTCGGCCTCGGGCCTGGTGCAGACGATGCAGCAGCTCGGCGGCTCGATCGGACTGGCCGTGATCGCCTCGGTCTACGTCGCCAACGGCACCCCCGGCGAGGTCGTGCCGGGGATGCGCGAGGCCTTCTATGCCGCGGCCGCCTTGGGCGCGCTCGGCATCATCGCCTCGCTGAGCGTGGTGCTCCGGCGCCCCCGGACAGCCCGTTCGTACGTCGGACGAGCAGTGGCCGAGATCGACTGAGGTCGTCACGCACGACAACCGGAGGTCCTTGGACTCTCGACGCGAGTCCAAGGACCTCTGCCATCCGAGACGACACTCTGATATCCAGACACCATGGGGGGTATCACAACGTTTCGGCACGCCCGGCGAATCCTCGTCGTCGGCGTCACCGCAGGCATCATGGCTGTCGCGGGGCTGGCTTCGGCCGGTCCCGCGACAGCCGCAAACCCGGTCACTCCGGGCAACTTCACCGGCTTCGGCTTCGACCAGTGCCAGGCTCCGTCGCAGACCGCGATGGACCGCTGGTGGGCGGACTCGAACTTCACCGGCGTGGGCATCTACATCGCAGGCAAGTCGCGTGCCTGCCGCACCCAGACCTACCTCTCGGCGACCTGGGTGCGCAACCAGCAGGCCCGCGGCTGGCGGCTCCTGCCGATCACGCTCGGCCCGCAAGCATCGTGCAACCCGCGCTATCCCCGCTACGGCGACGATCCGAAGATCAACCCTGACCCGGCCGACGGGTACGCGGCGGCGAGGCGTCAGGCGATCAACGAGGCCAACGCCGCAGTCACCGCCGCCAAGGGCTACGGGATCGCGGCCGGCAGCACGATGTTCTACGACCTCGAGGCCTTCGACATCGCCAACCGCGTCTGCCGCGAGTCGGCGATGTGGTTCATCTCCGCGTGGAGCTACCGGATCAAGGTGCTCGGCTACCGCTCGGCGATGTACTCCAGCGCCTCATCGGGGATCAAGGCGATCTACGACGTCTGGCGCGCCCAGCCGAGCGGGTTCACCTTCCCCTCGGATCTGTGGATCGCCGACTGGGACGGCAAGGCGAACACCTCGACGACGTACATCCCGGACTCGGTGTGGAGCGACCACGACCGCGTCAAGCAGTACCGCGGCGGCCACGACGAGACCCACGGCGGCGTCACGATCAACATCGACTCCGACTATCTCGACGTCGGCCGCGGCTCCTACGCCCCGCCGGTGGTCCGGTGCGGTGGCGTACGCGTCGATTTCGACTACTACCCCGATCTCCGCCCGGCGACGTCGACCTACACGCCTCCCGCGGCGTACGTGAAGGCGCTCAAGTGCATGCTCAGTACCCGCGGCACCTTCGACGGCGTGATGAGCGGCTACTACGGCTCCGCGCTGCGCGCCGCTGTTCACAACTGGCAGCGCAGCCACGGCCTGGCGGTTCGAGACCTGTGGACCCGAGGCGCCTGGAAGACGCTGTGGGCCGCCAACCGCCACCCGATCCTGAAGCGCGGCTCCGCCGGCGACCAGGTCCGCGACCTCCAGCGCGCGCTCAACTCCACCACCCGCACCGAGGAGCGGGTCAAGGTCACCGGGGTCCTCGACTGGACCACCCACGTCGGCCTGGTCGCCTATCAGCGACGCCTCGGGCGCACGCCCAACGGCATGGCCACGGCCGTCACCTGGTACGACCTGTCGCGGGCGCGCTGAGGTGTTCCTCCGTCAAGGCGGTGTCCTGAGCCTGTCGAAGGGTATGCAGCCGAAAGCACACATCCCTCGCGGAATTCCGCGAGGGATGTGTGACCTGACCTGCATACCTTCCCGAAGGAACCGCCTCAGGCGAAGGCCTTCTCAGCCAGCGAGGTGAAGAAGCCGAGCCCGTCGGTGCCGGAGCCGGTGAGGGTCTCCACGGCGTGCTCGGGGTGGGGCATCAGGCCGACGACGTTGCCGGCCTCGTTGGTGATGCCGGCGATGTCGTTGACCGAGCCGTTGGGGTTCACGTCGAGGTAGCGCGCAACGACGCGACCCTCGTCCTCGAGCCGCTTGATGGTGTCGGCGTCGGCGACGTACTGCCCCTCACCGTTCTTCAGCGGGACCACGATCTCCTGGTCCTGGGTAAAGGCGGAGGTCCAGGCGGTCGAGGTGTTCTCGATGCGCAGCTTCTGGTCGCGGCAGATGAACTTGAGGTGGTCGTTGCGCAGCAGGCCGCCGGGGAGCAGGTGGGACTCGACGAGCATCTGGAAGCCGTTGCAGATGCCGAGCACCGGAAGGCCCTTCTGAGCGCCCTCGATGACCTCGGTCATGATCGGCGCGAAGCGGGAGATGGCACCGCAGCGCAGGTAGTCGCCGTAGGAGAAGCCGCCCGGCAGGATCACCGCGTCGACACCCTGCAGGTCGTGGTCGCCGTGCCACAGCGCAACGGCCTCGTTGCCGCCGACACGGACGGCGCGCTGCGCGTCGACGTCGTCGAGCGTGCCCGGGAAGGTGATGACCCCGATCTTCACTTCGCGGTCTCTTCCACGCGTACGACGTAGTTCTCGATCACCGTGTTGGCCAGGAAGGTCTCGGCCAGCTTCTCGATCTGGGCCAGCGCGTCGTCGGTGACCTCGGGGATCTCCAGCTCGAACCGCTTGCCCTGACGGACCTCGGTGACCCCGGTGAACCCGAGCCGCGGCAGGGCGCCGAGTACGGCTTTCCCCTGCGGGTCGAGAATCTCGGGCTTGGGCATGACGTCGACGACAACGCGAGGCATGGCTGCAGTCTAGGTGGGCCATACGCCGCTCACCTAAACCGTTGGCACCCGCCCGGTCCGGTCTTTACGCTCGCTCCTCGTGCGCCAGCTGCTGATCGACATCACCCCGTTGCGTACGTCTCCTGCTTTCCGCCGTTTCTTCATCGGGCGGGCGGTGTCGGGGCTCGGTGGGCAGATCTCGGTGGTCGCGGTGATGTACCAGGTCTGGGAGGCGACCCACAGCCCGTTCTGGTCCGGCAGCGTCGCGCTCGCCCAGCTCCTCCCGATGCTCACGATCGGGCTCTGGGGCGGCGCGGTGGCCGACCGCGCGGACCGGCGCTCGATCCTGCTGGCCACCAACCTCACCCAGCTCGTGCTGGCCCTGCTGCTGATGGCGCAGGCCCTCTGGCTGGGCACCTCCCCGTCCTCGCTCTGGCTCGTCCTGGTGCTGGTCGCGCTCATGGCCGCAGCGGGCTCGGTCGCCGCTCCAGCGGGCATGGGCGTGATCCCGCGGCTGCTCGCCACCGACCAGGTCGCCGCCGGGCTGGCCCTCAACCGGCTGAGCTTCCAGGGCTCGATGCTCCTCGGCCCGGCGCTGGGCGGGCTGATCATCGGCTACGCCGGCCTCGAGATCGCGTACGCCGTCGACGCGGCCTCCTTCGCCGCCGGGTTCCTCGGTGTCATCGGCCTCCCCGCCCTCGCGCCGGCGACGAGGACGACCGGCGGCGGCATCCTCGAAGGCCTGCGCTTCGCGGCCACCCAGCCGGTCGTACGCGGCGTGCTCCTCGTCGACCTGGCGGCCACCATCCTGGCCATGCCGGTCAGCCTGTTCCCACTGGTCAACGAGGCCCGGTTCGGCGGAGACCCACGCACCCTCGGGCTGTTCCTGACCGCGATCGCCGTCGGCGGCGTGGTGGCCTCCCTCTTCTCGGGTTCGTTCACCAGACGCAGCCGGCCGGGACTGATCACGATCGGCGCCGCCGCCGTATGGGGCGCCAGCCTCGGCGCCGTCGGGCTGGTCACCTCACCATGGATGTGCCTCGCCCTGCTCGCGGTCGCCGGCGCCGCCGACTCGGTCAGCGTCGTCACCCGCGGGACGCTGATCCAGCTCGCCGTACCCGAGGACCTGCGCGGCCGGACCGCCGCGGTCGAGATGATCGTCGGCGCCGGCGGACCGGAGGTCGGCAACCTTCGCGGCGGCGCCGTCGCCCAGCTCACCTCGGGCACGTTCGCCCTGGTCAGCGGCGGCATCACCTGCCTGCTCGCCCTGGCCGCGGTCGGCGCCACCTCCCGTCCGATGCTCACCTTCCGGACCGGTGAACTAGCGCTTGAGCGCCCGTAACAGCTGAGTCACCGCTTGCTGTGCGAGCAGCCGCGATCCTCCCCCGGCGACCAGAGCCTGCACGATCTCGTAGTGAGTCGTCAGCTCGATCGGGCGGGCGTCGGGCCGCAGAAGACCGGCGCCCGAAGCCTGCAGGAAGGCCTTCTCGGCAACGGCGAGCACGCGGGCACGCCATCGTGTGGCCACCTCGACCTGCTCGCCGGTGGGGACGCAACGGGCATCGGCCTGGGCATTGGCGAGGATCCGCAGGATGGTCCCCAGTCGATCCAGCGGATCCTGGATCCGTTCGGCCCTGACGATCTCCGTCCACAGCAACGCGGCGCTGCGGTCGGCCACGGCCTGTTCCATCTGTCGCCGGTCGCCCAGGTGACGTTTCACCGTCGCCGCACCGAGCCCGACTCCTGTGGCGACACGAGGGATGGTCACTCGCTCGCCCAGCAGCGCGAGTCGGCGGGCCTCCTCGATGACGACGGCCCGGTTGCGGCGCGCGTCGACGCGCCTGATCTGACCTGGCTCGCGCCCGTACTGGCTCACTTCGCTCCTATCGGGAGTCGTCGCCGAAGGGTCTCCCGTTCTCCGGATGCAACCACTCCCGCAGCGGGATCCTTCCCGGTGCCTATCGCCTCGAAAGGCAACACCATGCGTACCGTCCGATTTCATAGCTACGGCGGGCCTGACGTGCTCGTCGTCGACGATGTCCCCGTCATCGACCCGGCCCCGGGGCAGGTCCTTGTCGACGTGGCAGCGGCAGGGGTCGTTGGTGGAGAACCGGCCATCCGCGCCGGGCGTTATCGCCTCGTCATGCGCCGACCGCTTCCTTCGGGGACCGGGGTCGACTTCTCCGGTACGGTCGCGCAGATCGGTGCCGGCGTGGACCACGTCACGGTCGGTGACCACGTCTGGGGAGTCATGCCCCACGGCACGTTCGGGGCTGCCGCCGAGCAGTTGATCGTGCCGGTCGAGCGGTTGACGCGAGCGCCGTCGAGCATCGACCTCGTCGATGCCGCAGCGCTGCCGGCGGCGGGCACGACCGCCCTTCGCGCGCTCGAGGGCCTGCAGCCAGGTGCGGCACTCCTGGTCCGCGGCGCCGCGGGAGGTGTCGGCAACGTCGTCCTGCAGCTTGCCAGCGCGCAGGGCGCCCACATCACAACTCTTGCGAGCGCGCGCGATGCCGACTGGCTCCGCACCTTGGGTGCGGACGAAACGGTGGACTACCGGACGACGAGAATTCGGGACCTGGCTCGGTTCGACAGGATCATCGACCTCGTCGGAACCGAGCTTCCGACGTTGCGGCGCCGATTGCGGGCCGGCGGCACTCTCGTGGCTTTGGCCCTCGCTGCGCGCAAGCCACTCCGGACGCTCGCGACGATCCTCGGCGGGAGGTACGGGTCCAGACGGATCGTGGCATTCAGCAACAACCCGTCAACCGACGATCTGAGACGCCTCACCCGGCAGGTGGACGCAGGCCACCTGCAACCGGTCGTGGCGGGCCGACGCCCACTCGAGGGCGCGGCTGACGCGCACCGCGACCTCGAGCGCGGCGGAGTGCGCGGGAGAATCCTCCTCATCCCGGCCTGACTCGAAGATCGCAGCCACCGGGTGACTGCGATCTTCGACCTTATGGGGCAGAGTCCGCCGGGCACGCCGAGCAGGGCGCCACCTCGCCTGACCAGCCACCACGCCTGAGCAGCTCACTGATGCGAGCAGCCGTCCGGCACGGGTCGCCGAGCACCTGGCCATAGGTCAGCCGAACGGTCCGAAGGTTACGGACGACGGTGGCCTCCAGGTCGCGAGCATGGTCGGCATCCCGGGCGGCAGCGCTGCCATGGAATGCGCGGCCGTCGAGCTCCACCACCAAGCCGTACGCCGCATAGATGACGTCCCGCTCGACGGTGGCTCCCGCGATCGAGTCGGCGACCTGTCGCTCGCCTGCGGGCAGACCATGGGCGCGCTCGACGCGGCGGAGGTACTCGCGCTCGAGCACCGAGCACGCGCCGTCGTTGAGATCCTCGAGCAGTTCACCGAGGAGGCGCCGGTCGCGCATCCGAGGGCGACGGCGCAACGCTTCGACCAGTGCCGCGGCCCGTACGGCCTTGGCCTGGACGAGGTCGGCGAGCAGCGCGAACGCCTCGTTGACACCACCCGCCTCCGAGGCCGCGTCGATCGCTGCTTCCGCGAGGAGCTGCCGGGGCGGGTACGCGGACCAGTCGACGTATCCGTCGAATCGTGCGCGACGGCGAACGATCACGCCCGCCGGCGCGCTGATCGTCCGGCTCATCGGGATCATGACCTCGATCGGCGCACGCTCCGGCGGCTTCGGCAGCGCCGACCTCCCGCTCAGTGCCGCCGGCCAGCACGCCAGCACCGCCGCCCACGCACGCTGACCCCAGGTCGGAATACCGGTGTGACCGACGTAGACCCCCGGATGGATCGCGGTGAGCTCACGGTTTCGTACGAGGCGACGGATGTCGTGGTCCTGTGCGTGCAGGTCACGCAGCTGTCGCCGCGAGACGACACCGCCCTGGATCTCGTCACGCAGTCGCACCATGCCGTCATGGTCGAACGGCTGCTTCGCGTCCCCCGAGTGCTCCACGAAACCGTTCTACCCCAGATCAGGCCCACGTAAACTCGAAGATCGCAGCCACCGGGTGACTGCGATCTTCGAGCTACGGCTGCCGCCGGCGTACGGAATGTCCTACTTGAGCTCGCGCTTGAGGATCTTGCCGGTGGCGGTCATCGGCAGGGCGTCGACGATCTCGACGATGCGCGGGTACTTGTAGGCCGCCATCTGCTCCTTGCTCCACGCGACGATCTCCTCGGAGGTCGCGGAGGCGCCGGGCTTGAGCACGAGGACCGCCTTGATCTCCTCACCGTGGGAGTCGTGCGGGACGCCGATCACGGCGGCCAGCGAGACCGCCGGGTGGGTCAGCAGGACCTCTTCGATCTCACGCGGGTAGACGTTGAAGCCGCCGCGGATGATGAGCTCCTTGGCACGGTCGACGATGTAGTACCACCCGTCCTCGTCGCGCTTGGCGAGGTCGCCGGAGCGGAACCAGCCATCCTCGGTGAGCACCTCGGCGGTCGCCTCAGGACGGTTGTAGTAACCCTTGAAGATGTTGTGGCCCTTGATCGCGATCTCGCCGATCGCGTCGGGGGTCCACTCGATGTCGTCCCACGACGCCGGGTCGATCAGGCGCATCTCGACACCGGGGATCGGGACGCCGATCGAGCCCGGGCGCACCGGCTGGCCGTAGAGCGAGAACGACGCCACCGGCGAGGTCTCGGAGAGGCCGTAGCCCTCGAGGATGGTGACACCGAAGCGCTTCTCGAACTCCTTGTGGATCTCGACCGGGAGGGCCGAACCACCGGCGGCGGCGACGCGCAGGTTCTTGGCGAGCGTGTCCACGTCGATGTCCTCGGAGAGGGCACCGAGCAGGCCCCAGTACATCGTCGGTACGCCGGCGAAGAACGTGACGCTCTCCTTGAGCATCGTCGCGAGCGCGGCAGCGGCGTCGAAGCGGGGCAGCAGCACGACGGTGCCACCGAAGGCGATCGCGCCGTTCTGCACCACGGTCTGACCGAAGGCGTGGAAGAGGGGCAGCACCGCGAGGTAGGTGTCGGGCCGCTCGGCCGAGGCGCCGAAGAGGTCGGCGCCGGCCAGCGCGTTGTCGCGCATGTTGCGGTGACGCAGCTCGGCGCCCTTGGGCTGCCCGGTGGTGCCGGAGGTGTAGAGGATGACAGCGGTGTCGTCCTCGTCGGTGGCCACGGTGTCGAAGGTCGGCGGCTGGGTCCCGATGCCCTGGCCGAGCGTGGTCACGCCCTCGATCGGCGACGCGGCGGCGGGGTCGACGGTGATCACGAAGAAGTTCTCGACCCCGGCCTCCTGCGCGCCGGCGTGCGCCTCGGCGCCGATGGCGAGCTCCGGCGTGCCCTCGAAGGCGAAGAGGGCCTTCGCGTCGGAGTCCTTGAGGTGGTAGGCCACCTCGCGTCCCTTGAGCAGCACGTTGAGCGGCACGACGGTTGCGCCGGCCTTGAGGATGCCGAAGTAGACCATCGTGAAGTAGGGCAGGTTCGGGCTCATCAGAGCGACCCGGTCGCCCGCGCCGATGCCCTTGCTCGCCAGCAGGTTCGCGACCTGGTTGGCGGCACCGTTGATCTGGGCGTAGTTCAGACGGATGTCTCCCAGCACGATCGCGGTGCGCTCGGGATAGTTCGCCGCGGAGTCTTCGAGCAGCGAAGCGAGGTTGTACGTGGACACATGGCCTCCAGTGGTGTGCGTGTTACGCGTCACAACCTACCCGCAAGTAGCCCCCCAAGAAACACGGTCCGCGTTTTTTAGTGCGACACGTGTCTCAGAATCGGTGACCGGTGAGCTTCTCGTACGCCTCGACGTACTTCGCCCGTGTGCGCGCGACGATCTCCTCGGGCAGCTCCGGCGGCGGACCACCGGCGGCGCGGTCCCAGCCGGACTCGGGCGAGAGCAGCCAGCGCCGGATGACGTCCTTGTCGAAGCTGGGGATCGCGCTCCCGGGATGCCACTGACTCGCGTCCCAGTATCGGGAGGAGTCCGGAGTGAGCACCTCGTCGGCGAGCACGATCGTGCGGATGCCCAAGTCGTCCTGGCGTACGCCGAACTCGAACTTCGTGTCGGCCAGGATGAGGCCGCAGCCGCGAGCGATCTCGTCGGCGCGCTGGTAGACCGCCAGGGTCAGCCGGCGCACCGCGGCGGCGTCGTCCTCGCCGATCAGCTTGGAGACGTACTCGTAGGTGACGTTCTCGTCGTGGTCGCCGAGCTCGGCCTTGGTGGCCGGGGTGAAGATCGGCGGGGTGAGCCGGGAGCCGTCGACCAGACCGGCCGGGAGCCGGATGCCGCAGACCTCGCCCGTCGCCTCGTACTCACGCAGGCCCGACCCGGTCAGGTAGCCGCGCGCGACGCACTCGACGGGCAGCATGTGGAGCTTCTGAGCGACCACCGCCCGACCGGCCACCGACTCCGGGACGTCGGTCGAGAGCACATGGGTCGGCACCAGGTCCTCGAACTGCTCGAACCACCAGAGCGAGAGCTTCGTGAGGATCTCACCCTTGTCCGGGATGACCGTGTCGAAGACGTGGTCGAAGGCCGAGATGCGGTCGCTGGCGACCATCAGGAGCTGGCCGGCGTACGGACCCTCCTCCAGCTCGTAGAGGTCGCGCACCTTGCCGGAGTGGAGGTGCTTCGCGCCCGGGATCGCCGGCGCCGGAGGGATGTTGAGTTCAGCCACGGGATCAGCCTAAGAGATGGGGCGGCGCGAGGTGTAACACGTCGTTCGGAGTACTACTCGCCCTATCGGAACGACCGGATAGTGCTACGAACAGCGTGTTACACCGCCGCTCGCTGTGGCATCGTTCGAGCCATGGCCGAGACAGCTGATCAGATCTACGCCCGAGTCCAGGCCGGCGGCGACCTGCCCGCACCGAGCGTGACCGAGTGGGACATCTTCCCGTGGGTCGTACGCGACGGCGAGATCGCCCCCAAACCGCTCGCTCCCCCGGCTCCCGAGGAGCCGCGCAGCGGCGAGGACGGGGTGGACTGCACGCTGTGCGGCACCGACCTGCCGGGCGTGATCTGGCAGGACGAGAGCTGGCGGGTGAAGCACCTGAAGCAGTCCGGGCTGCCGCTCGTGCTGATCCTCGAGCCGCTCGAGCACTACGACCTGCCCGATCTCGACGAGCACCAGGCGGCCGAGTTCGGGGTCCTCACCGTGCGGCTCGCCAGGATCGTGGAGAGCCTGCCGAACATCGCCCGCTGCCACGCTATGCGGATCGGCGACGGTGCCGAGCACCTGCACATGTGGTTCCTGGCCCGCACGAAGGACCTGCTCTCCGTACGCGGCAGCTTCTCGCCCGACTGGGACGACATCCTCCCGCCCGGCCCCGAGGAGATCTGGCGCGCCGACCTGGCCGAGGTCGCCCGCAAGCTCGCCACCCACGGCGGCGAGGCGCTGGTCTGATGGACCTGACCGACGAGGCAGACGTACGCCGCCTGCTGGACGTGATCGAGCAGGAGATCGTCCCGCTGACCCGTGCCGGCGTGGCCGCGGGCAACAAGATCTTCGGTGCCGCGATCGTGCGCCGCGCGGACCTCTCGACGGTGGTCGCCGAGACCAACAACGAGACCGAGAACCCGCTGTGGCACGGGGAGATCCATGCCATCAAGCGCTTCTTCGAGCTGCCGGCGGAGGACCGGCCGGCTCCCGCCGACTGCCTGCTGCTGGCGACCCACGAGCCGTGCTCGCTGTGCCTGTCGGGGATCGCCTGGTCAGGGTTTCCCGAGTTCGCCTATCTCTTCAGCCACCAGGACTCGGCCGACTCCTTCGCGATCCCCTACGACCTGGCGATCCTGAAGGGCGTCTACGCCGTCCCCGACCCCGACCGCGACGAGGTCGCGCCGGGGCGAGATCTCTACAACCGCACCAACGCCTACTTCGTCAGCACCGGACTCGCCCCGCTCGCCGACCCCGACCAGCTCGCCCGGATCACCCGGGCCTACGACGAGCTCTCGGCGACGTACCAGGAGAGGAAGGGCGGCGGCGCGATCGCGCACCCTTGACTCGGTCAGTCGCCGCTGCGCCAGCGCAGCAGACCGGCCACGGCGGAGAGCACCGCGACGACGGCGCCGTAGACATAGGTCGTGGTCGTGAGACCGATCTGCGGCGTCAGCAGCCCGGCGACCACCGCCGGGATGCCGAAGGCCAGGTAGGACACGATGAAGATCACCGCGAAGACCTCCGCCCGCTCATTCGCAGGGAGGAGCGGCATGATCGAGCGCAGGATGCCGAAGAAGGCGGTGCCGAAGCCGGTGCCCGCGACGACCACCGCGACGAGGTACGCCGTCACCGAACCGGCCAGGAGTGCGGCCAGGCTGAGCACGGTCCCGGTGGCCAGCGCGGCCGTGCCGTAGAGCGTCGTCGTCCGTGCCGAGCGGTGCCGGAAGACGTACGACGCCAGCCCACCCGCGCCGGCGAGGGCGCCGATCGCCAGCCCCTGCAGGATGTGGTTGGTCACGCCCAGCTCGGAGCGCACGATCGCGGCACCGAGGGAGAGGAACAGCCCACCGGTGGCCCAGCCGGCGAAGATCGCCGGGGCGCTGCGGGCGAGCAGGCCCCGGATCGCCGGCGGCACCGCGATCCGCGGACGCAGCGAGGCCACCAGGCCCTCGTGGCGGGGCGCGGTCTCCGGTACGAGCCAGACACCTGCCGCGAGCAGCAGGGAGAGCAGGATGAGGGCGTCGAAGACGAGCAGCCGCGCGTCGCCGGCCATCTCCATGGCCACGCCGGCGACGACGGCGCCGACCGCCAGGCCGGCCATCGGCGCGACGGCGTTGACCACCGCGGCGGACCCGGGCCGCGACGGCCGCTCGAAGTCGGCCACGGCGGCCGACAGGGTCGAGAGCAGCAGCCCGCTCGCGACCCCTTGCAGGATCCGCGCCTCGAAGAGGGCGGCGGCGGCATCGGCGCCGCGGAAGAGCAGGAAGCTGGCCGCCAGGAGGACGAACCCGACGGTCACCACCAGGCGTCGCCCGACGTGGTCGGAGATCGAGCCGAACACCAGCAGCGTGCCGAGCAGGGCGACGGCGTAGACGGCGAAGATCGCCGTCATCACCCAGGGCTGGAGCCCGAGGCCGACCTGGAGGTCGGGGTAGAACGGCGAGGGGGCACTGGCCCCCGCCATCATCAGCACGACCGCCCCGAGAGCCACCCCGGCCCCGAGCCGCCGCCCCGAGACGGCGTCCGTCGTCACACCGCTCACTGCCTCTGCCGACATCACCACTCCATCCATCGTTCGAATTATTTCGAACCTTTCGTTCGAGAGTACGTGCCTTCCGTCGACTGTGCAACTATTATCGAACCATGAGTTCTTCCCCGGACCTTCCGCATCCTGAGCGGTCGGAGATCTCACTGACGACCGTCCTCTTCGCGCTCAGCGACCCCGAGCGCCTGGCGATCGCCCGTCAGCTGGTCGACGGACCGCTCGACATGGCGGAGTGCCACCTGAGCAACCCGGACGTGCCGAAGTCGACCAAGTCGCACCTGATGAAGGTGCTGCGTACGTCAGGTGTGGTCCGCAACGAGGCCAACGGCCGTGGCCGACGCCTCTCGCTGCGGCGCGAGGATCTCGATGCCCGGTTCCCCGGGCTCCTCGACGCGGTGCTCTCCGCCGACGACGGCGGCGCGAAGCCCTAACCTCGGCGCCAGGGCGCCGGGCGGCCGTGCAGGAACCACTCCATGTTGCGGGTGATCCACGGCAGCCCGAAGTAGGTCATGAACGGCAGTGTCACGACCATCACCCCGAGCACCTTCAGCGGCAGCGCCCACTCCGCGACCAGCGGGCCGAGCAGCCAGTTGGCGAGCAGGCTGACCGGGTAGAACATCAGGAAGATCGTGATCGTCTGCTTCCACCGCGGCGGGGCCGTCGCGACCCCGGAGACCTGCTCGACGTCGTAGGTGCTCGGCGGGTCGAACCAGCCCTCGATGCCGGTGCGCCGCTCGATCCGGGTCTCCTCGACGAACGGCTCGCCCGCGCCGAGCCACCAGCCGCGCTGCCGGCTGTTGTCCCAGCTGCCCAGGGTCTCGTGGGAGTCGAAGCGGTAGAGCAGGTGCCACTGGTCGGAGTCCGGTGACGGCCGCACCCAGCCCGCTCCCAGGAAGCCGGGGAACTCGCTGGCCAGCCGGATCCCCGCCTGCATCCAGGCGACCATCTCGTCGCGGCGCTCCACGGAGACTCGACGGGCGATGGTCACGGTTACCGGCTCGGACATGCCGTCCATCGTCGCAGGCACGTACGCCGCCTCCCCAGCCCTCGCATAGGTTTGCGGCATGTCTGTGGTGAAGATCAATGCAATCCAGGTTCCAGCCGAGGCGGGCGCGGAGCTCGAGAAGCGGTTCGCGGCGCGGGCCGGTGCGGTCGAGAAGTCGCCGGGGTTCCTCGGCTTCCAACTGCTGCGCCCGGTCGCAGGTGACGACCGCTACTTCGTCGTCACCCACTGGGACTCCGAGGAGTCCTTCGCGGCCTGGCGCGACGGGGATGCCCGCGCCGCGCATGCGACTCCCCCGGGTGAGGCGCCGCGCAAGCCCGTCGCCACCGGCGCCGATCTGCTGGAGTTCGAGGTCGTGCTGGACGTCAAGCCGGCGTGACGTCGGAGACGCCGGGAATGCTGACGCCACCTCGGCGCACCAGCGCCTGCTCACCCTGCTGGACGACCTTGTAGAAGTGCTCGCTCCGCCCGCGCAGCAACGGCGTGGACCCGAGGATCGAGAGGCGGCCGTGGGCGAGCCGGCTGGCGGTGCGTACGGCCTGCCATCTCCTCTCGGCGGCAGCCGACCACGGGATGCCGTAGTGCTCGCGGACCAGCGCCGGCAGGCTGCCCTGGACGACGGTCCGGAGCGTCTCGGAGGTCGGCGGCCCGCCAGGGAGGTGGTAGCCGGCGGTGCCGGCGATGTGCCGGCCTACCAGGCGCGCCTCGTCCACGAGATACGGCTCGTCCGAGGCGAGCCAGGCGTCGAAGCGGCGGCGGAAGTCGGGATAGGACGCCGGCGCGGCCGAGGCCGGCATGCCGAAGAGACCGGCCCAGGTCACGAACCCGTCGAAGAGCTCCTCGCGCTCGTCCGGGCCCAGCGGGCGGACCAGGGCGTCGTACATGAACTCGACCGAGTCGAGCGCGAACGCCGCCGTCCACCACATCAGCCCGGGGTCGGCGGCCGAGTAGGGCGACCCCTCGGGATGCGCGGGACCGCCGGGGACCTCCATCGTTCCCTCGACGGGCACATGCCGCTTCGCCGTGAAGGCGAGCGCCCGGTCGGCCTCCTCCTTGGTGCCGAGGAAGACCGTCTCCATCAGCCGAGCGGTCAGCGCGAGCCGGGTGTAGGGCGTCGCCCGATGCACCGTGTGCTGGGCGGTGCCCACGAAGAGCCGTGGGTGCAGGCCCCCGATCACCAGCGCCCGCTGTCCCCAGCTCAGCCCGACGACCCGCTGACGCATGGCACGGACGACCATCGAGTCGGCGGCGAAGTACCCGGGCACGCCAACAGTCTGACACCGCGCCGCGACCGGCCGCGACGGTTCAGGCAGGTTCGAGCGCAGGGACGACGTACTCCCTGGTCAGCGGGGCGAAGTCGGCTCCGCCGGTGATCTCAGCAAGCGTCGCCCAGCGCAGCTCCGCGATCTCGGCGGCGGCGTCCGGGAGCACCTCGCCGGCCCAGGTGAAGACCGTCGAGCGCACCAGGTGACCCGGCTCGTTGGCGGCGTCCGCCTCGAACTCGCCGAGCAGCGCCAGATCCTCGACCCGAAGCCGTACGCCGAGCTCCTCCGCCACCTCGCGGACGGCCGCCTCCGCGGCCGACTCCCCCGGCTCCAGCTTTCCGCCGGGGAGCATGAACTTAGTGGTGCCGTTCTTGCGGACGGTCAGCATCCGCCCGTCACCGTCGCGGAAGACGACCGCCGCGACGGTGATCACGGGACTCAGAGGATCTCCCCGGGCACGTAGGCGGCGGCCTCGGGGTGGCGGGCGGTGACGGCCTCCACGCGGCGTACGACCTCCTGGACCTGCGCGACGGCGGCACCGGTGAACTCGATCGGCTCGGCGACCAGCGACTGGATCTGGTCCTCGGTCAGACCGAGACGGGAGTCGGCGCCGAGCTTGGCGAAGACGTCGTTCTCGGCCTGCCCCTTGCGCATCGAGAGCGCGGTGCCGACGGCGGCCTCCTTGATCGCCTCGTGCGCCTCCTCGCGGCCGACGCCGTTGCGGACGGCGGCCATGAGCACCTTGGTGGTCGCCAGGAACGGCAGGTAGCGGTCGAGCTCGCGCTGGATCACGGCCGGGAAGGCGCCGAACTCGTCGAGCACGGTCAGGAAGGTCTGGAAGAGACCGTCGGCGGCGAAGAACGCGTCCGGGAGCGCGACGCGGCGCACGACGGAGTCGGAGACGTCGCCCTCGTTCCACTGGTCGCCGGCCAGCTCGGAGATCATCGAGAGGTAGCCGCGGAGCACCACCGAGAGGCCGTTGACCCGCTCGGTGGAGCGCGAGTTCATCTTGTGAGGCATCGCGGAGGAGCCGACCTGGCCCTCCTTGAAGCCCTCGGTGACCAGCTCGTTGCCGGCCATCAGCCGGATCGTGGTCGAGAGGTTGGAGGGGCCGGAGACGAGCTGGACCAGCGCCGAGACGGCGTCGAAGTCGAGGGAGCGCGGGTAGACCTGGCCGACGCTGGTGAAGACGTTCTCGAAGCCGAGGTGGGCCGCGACCCGCTCCTCGAGCACGGCCAGCTTGTCGGCGTCACCGTCGAGCAGGTCGAGCATGTCCTGCGCCGTGCCCATCGGGCCCTTGATCCCGCGTAGCGGGTAGCGGGCGATGAGCTCCTCGACCCGCTGGAGCCCGACGAGCATCTCGTCGGCGACCGTCGCGAACCGCTTGCCGAGCGTCGTCGCCTGAGCAGCGACATTGTGCGAACGGCCGGCCATGACGGTGGTCTCGTGCTCGGCCGCAAGCCGCGCCAGGCGGGCCAGCGTCGCGACGGCACGGTCGCGGATCACCTTCAGGCTCGAGAGGACCTGGAGCTGCTCGACGTTCTCGGTGAGGTCCCGCGAGGTCATGCCCTTGTGGATGTGCTCGTGACCGGCCAGCGCGGCGAACTCCTCGATCCGCGCCTTCACGTCGTGGCGGGTCACCCGCTCGCGGGCCGCGATCGAGTCGAGATCGACGTCCTCGACGACCTTCTCGTACGCCTCCACGACCCCGTCGGGGACGTCGATGCCGAGATCCTTCTGGGCCTTGAGCACCGCGATCCAGAGCTGACGCTCCAGGACGATCTTGTGCTCGGGACTCCAGATCCCGGCGAGGTCGGCCGCGGCATAGCGGTTGGCGAGAACGTTGGGCACCACAGTCACGGCGGACATTCTCCCATGCTCCGTGCCCACCCCCACTAACGTGGCGGTATGGCCCTGCGGATCCTCGCCAGCCGGCCCGATCCGGCGATCTACACCCTGCCCTGGTCATTTCCCCTGGAGGACTGGCCGGATGATGTCGTGGTGCCGCTGGCCCGCGGGCTGAGTCGCCATGTCGTACGCATCGTGCGGGTGCGCAACAACATCTACGCGGTCAAGGAGACCCAGGCCGACATCGCCCGGCGTGAGTACAACATGCTGCGCGAGCTGCAGCGCCTCGGCCTGCCGACCGTGGTCGCCAAGAGCGTGGTCACCGGTCGCAAGGACCGCGACGGCAACGACCTCGGCGCAGCGCTGATGACCGAGCATCTCACCTACTCGCTCCCCTATCGCGCGCTGTTCGAGCGGGGCCTGGCCGCCGACCGGCTGCCGGCGCTCATCGACGCGCTGGTCGTCCTGCTCGTACGCCTCCACCTGGCCGGCTTCTACTGGGGCGACGTGTCCTTGTCGAACGTCCTGTTCGTGCGCGACGCGGCCGGGTTCGCCGCCTACCTGGTCGATGCCGAGACCGGGGAGCTGAAGCCGGAGCTCTCCGACCGACTGCGGGAGTACGACCTCGACGTCGCCTACCAGAACATCTACGGCGAGCTTCTCGACCTGCAGGCGAGCGAGTCCCTGCCCGAGGCCTTTCCCATCGATGCGATCGTCGAGCGGCTGCAGAGCCGCTACGACGCGCTGTGGCGCGAGCTCACCGAGGAGCAGGTCTTCTCCGCCGAGGAGATGTGGCACATCGAGCAGCGCATCGAGCGCCTCCACGACCTCGGCTTCGACGTCGAGGAGCTCGACATCACCACCAGCGAGGACGGCGACACGGTGGCGTTGCGGCCGCGGGTGGTCGAGCTGGGCCACCACCGCCGCGAGCTGCGTACGCTGACCGGCCTGGACGTCCAGGACGCCCAGGCTCGGCGGATCCTCAACGACATCTCCGCCTTCCGCGCCACCCGGGAGCTCGGCGACCAGCCGATCGAGGTCGCCGCGAGCCGCTGGCTGCGCGAGGTCTACGAGCCCATCGTCGCGATGCGCCCGCCCGGTGCCGCAGCCAAGCTGACCCCGGCGCAGATGTTCCACGAGATCCTCGAGCACCGCTGGGTGCTCTCCCAGTTCGCCGGCGAGTGGGTCAAGCTCATCAACGCCGCCGAGTCCTACTACGAGGACGTCATCGAGCACCGCCCTGACGAGGCCGTCACCCCGCCCGCCGAGGACGTTCCCTGATCCCGTCGAGTCGGCTCGTTCTGACGAGCCGACTCGGCGTCTCCTGGACGTCTCATGCCCGCCGGATGGTGACCCGGCCGGCCTTCAGGTCGACCCCGTGGGGCGGGTCGTCGCCGTCGGGTGACGGGATCACGTGACCGACGTTGTCCTGCTCCTTGAGGTCGCGCGCGGCGCGGGCGTTGCCGGGATCGAAGACGTCGATGAAGTTGCCGAGGCCGTCGCCGAGACCAGAGGAGGCCCCTCGCCGGGAGGACCGCAGTGCCTTGTGGCACGCGGCGATCATCAGGCCGAGCACGGCGACGACAGCGATCCCGAACACGACCCAGGTCATGTTCGGCAGACTACGCCGATGCTCAAAGCAGCGAGGCGCCCTCGACGACGCCGAGCGGCTCGGCCGCGATGTCGGAGCGCCGCTGGAGTCCGTCGAACGTGATCAGGTCGGCGGCTGCGTACGCCCGCGAGCGCGCGTCGTCGATGTCGTAGCCCTTCGCGCGGACGGCCAGCACCCGGCCTCCTGCGGTGACCAGGTGACGGTGGTCGGGCTCCTCGGGCGTGGAGGCGTCGACGATCGCCGTGCCGGCGTGGATCACGTCCACGTCGTTGATCGAGTTGGCGTTGCCGGCGCCGGTGATGACGTCGCCCTTCGAGGACGACTCCGGGTAGCCGGCCGAGGCCAGCACGACGGTCACCGAGGCACCGTCGGAGAAGGTCGGCGCGTCGACGGTGTCCAGCGCGCCCGTGGCCGCCGCGAGGAGCAGGTCGCCGAGGGAGGACTCCAGAAGCGCGAGGACCGGCTGGATGTCGGGGTCACCGAACCGGCAGTTGAACTCGATCACCTTCGGACCCTTGGCGGTCAGCGAGAGCCCGACGTAGAGGCACCCGACGAACGGAGCGCCGCGCTTCTCCATCTCGACCAGGGTCGGCTGGACGACGGTCGTCAGCACGACGTCGGCGAGGTCCGGCTGCGCCCACGGCAGCGGCGAGTAGGCACCCATCCCGCCGGTGTTGCCGCCCTTGCCGCCGTCGAAGATCCGCTTGAAGTCCTGCGCCGGCTGCAGCGCGTAGGCCCGCGTCCCGTCGCAGATCGCGAAGAGCGAGACCTCGGGGCCGTCGAGGAACTCCTCGATGACGACCCGCGCGCAGGCGGCCGCGTGGGCCAGCGCCTCCTCACGGTCACGGGTCACGACGACGCCCTTGCCCGCGGCAAGGGCGTCGTCCTTGACGACGTACGGAGCGCCGAACTCGTCCAGCGCGGCGGCCGCCTCCTCGGGCGTGGTCGCCACCCGCGAGCCCGCGGTCGGCACGCCGGCCACAGACATCACGTCCTTCGAGAACGCCTTGGACCCCTCGAGCTGTGCGGCAGCCTCCGACGGCCCGAAGACCGCGATGCCCGCCTCACGGACCGCGTCGGCGACCCCGGCCACCAGCGGCGCCTCGGGCCCGACGACGACCAGGTCCACGCCCAGCTCGCCGGCCAGGGCGGCGATCGCGGGACCGGACATGATGTCCACGTCCCGGAGCGTGGCGAACGCCGCGATCCCGGGGTTGCCGGGCGCGGCGTACACCTCGTTCCCCTCCTGGGAGAGCTTCAGCGCGAGCGCGTGCTCACGACCACCGGTGCCGACGACGAGGATCTTGCGAGAAGTCACGCGCCAACCTTAGGTCAGCGAGTTGATGATGACCGTCTCGTCGCGGGCCGGGCCGACGCCGATGACCGACATCGGAGCGCCGGAGATCTCCTCGACGTACTTCACGTACGCCTGGGCGTTGGCCGGGAGGTCGGCGAACGACCGCGCACCCGAGATGTCTTCCTTCCAGCCCGGCAGCATCTCGAAGATCGGCTTGGCGTGGTGGAAGTCGGACTGGTTGACGGGCATCTCGTCGTGACGGACGCCATCGACGTCGTACGCCACGCACACCGGGATCTCCTCGAGGCCGTCGAGCACGTCGAGCTTGGTCAGGACGAAGTCGGTGACGCCGTTGACGCGGGCCGCGTAGCGGGCGATGACCGCGTCGTACCAGCCACAGCGACGCGGGCGTCCGGTGGTCGTGCCGAACTCGTGGCCGTTGTCGCGCAGGTAGTCGCCCGACGCGTCGAAGAGCTCGGTCGGGAACGGCCCCTCCCCCACGCGGGTGGTGTAGGCCTTCACGATCGCGACGACCCGGTCGATCCGGGTCGGCGGGATGCCGGAGCCGGTGCAGGCGCCGCCCGAGGTGGCGTTGGAGGAGGTCACGAACGGGTAGGTGCCGTGGTCGACGTCGAGCAGGGTCGCCTGGCCGCCCTCGAGGAGCACGGTCTCGCCCCGGTCGAGCGCCTGGTTGAGCAGCAGGCCGGTGTCGCAGACCATCGGCGCGATCCGGTCGGCGTAGGACAGCAGGTCCTCGACGACCGCGTCGACGGTGAAGCCACGGCGGTTGTAGACCTTGGAGAGCAGCTGGTTCTTCAGCTCCAGGGCACCCTCGACCTTGCCGCGCAGGATCGACTCGTCGAAGAGGTCCTGGACGCGGATGCCGATGCGGTTGACCTTGTCGGCGTAGGTCGGCCCGATCCCGCGGCCGGTGGTGCCGATCTTGCGCGAGCCGAGGAAGCGCTCGGTGACCTTGTCGAGCTGGCGGTTGTAGTCGGCGATGACGTGGGCGCTGGCGGACAGCTTCAGCTTGGAGATGTCGACGCCGCGCTGCTCCAGACCGCTCAGCTCCTCGAAGAGGACCGCGAGGTCGACGACCACGCCGTTGCCGATCACCGGCGTCACGCCGGCGGTCAGGATGCCGCTGGGCAGCAGGTGGAGGGCGTACTTCTCCTTGCCGATGACCACCGTGTGGCCGGCATTGTTGCCGCCGTTGAACTTCACGACGTAGTCGACGTGCTCACCGAGCAGGTCGGTCGCCTTGCCCTTGCCTTCGTCGCCCCATTGGGCGCCGATGATCGTGATCGCGGGCATGTGTTGCTCCTTCGCTCCGGACGGAGTCCCTCCGCCCTGCGGCGGCTGCTCAACGCACCATTACCTAGTGTGTGCTGGATCCATCAAATGCAGAAAGCCCTGGCAAGACCAGGGCTCTTGCGACCACACGCTAGCAAATTCGGACTCGTACGTCACAGCCAGGCTCGCCGTGCGGCCTCCACACCCGCCTCGAACCGTGAGGTCGCACCGAGCTCCTCGAGCAGTTCGGCGACCCGTCGCCGGACCGTACGCAGCGAGACCCCCAGCCTTCGGGCGATCTGCTCGTCCTGGGCCCCGCTGGCCAGCTCGGCGAGCAGCAGGCGGCGCTCGGCGCTCGGCAGGTCCTCGAGCTCGGCCGCCGGGAGGGCGCGGCGCCACAGCTCCTCGAAGTAGCTGGTCACCACCTCGACGATGCCCCGCTGGCGTACGTTGATGATCGGCTGCTCCACCGGCCCGAGCGGGTCCGGGAACATCGCGTGCGTGCTGCCGACCACCATCAGGTGGGTGCCGACGCGTGGCAGGATCCGGATCTCCTCGCCGATCTCGACCCGCATCCGCAGCACGTCGGGTGAATGCTTCAGCGCGGCCACCGGGTAGATGCCACGGCACCGGCGACCCGACTTGATCGTGGACTCGATGACCGAGATGAACCGCATCTCCGAGGGATGCACGGTCACCGCCGGGCGCAGCCACATCATGTCGCCCGAGGTCGCCGAGACCAGCCGCTCGAACGTCTCCGGCGTGAACTCGGTCGCGATCACCTCGCCCTCGATCGGGTGCTCCTCGCCGATCTGGGCCGGGAGGCGCGCGGCGGTGCCGGCGACGTACGGCACCGACTGGGAGATCTTCAGCAGATGGTCGTGGGCGTCCTGGGCCCTGGTCGCGGCCCGCTCCAGCATGTGGGCGACCACCGCTGTCGGGCTGAGCACGGTCAACGTCTCGCCGCAGCTGATGACGCCGCTCTCTATCAGCGGCGCGGCCTGCGCCTTCAGGTCACCCTCGGACGAGGACAGCGTCGCCGCGACCACCATGCACGGCCATCCGGTGAGCGGGAGGAGGCGACTGTAGAGCTGCGCCGCGCTCGGGTCGAACCCGAGCGCGGTCATCAACGTCTCCGACTGGCCGTTCTCCATACCTGGCACTTTAGTACCGGATACGGCGGCAGACCTTTGATCAAGGACGAGCCGCCGCCTCAGGCCTCCGGCTTGAGCAGCGGGAAGAGGATCGTTTCGCGGATCCCCGCGCCGGTGAAGAGCATGATCGCCCGGTCCAGGCCGAGCCCGAGGCCACCCATCGGCGGGGCGCCGTACTCCAGCGCGCGCAGGAAGTCCTCGTCGAGCTGCATCGCCTCGGGGTCGCCGCCGGCGGCCAGGAGGGACTGGGCGGTGAGGACCTCGCGCTGCACGACCGGGTCGATCAGCTCGGTGAACCCGGTGCCGCGCTCGACGCCGCCGATGATCAGGTCCCAGGCGAGCACCTTGCCCGGCTCCTCGTCGTTGATCCGCGCCAGCGGCTGGGCGATCGCCGGGAAGTCGCACAGGAAGGTCGGCTGGAGCAGGTGGGGCTCGACCAGCTCGCCGCACAGTTCCATGACGATCTTGGCCGCGTCCCAGGCCGGGTCGAGCTCGACGTCGTGCTTGTCGGCGAGCGCCTTCAGCGTGTCGACGTCGGTGTCAGGGGTGACCTCGACACCGACGGCCTCGGAGACGCCCTCGTAGACCGGCAGCCACTTCCACTCGCCGTCGAGGTCGATGACGCCGGCGTCCGTCTCCACCTGGCGCGAGCCCACCGCGTCGGCGGCGGCCAGGTACATCTGCCGCATCTCCTCCGCGATCGTGAACTGGTCGCCGTAGGCCTGGTAGGCCTCGATCATCGTGAACTCGGGGCTGTGTGTGGAGTCGACGCCCTCGTTGCGGAAGATCCGGCCGATCTCGTAGACCTTGTCGACGCCGCCGACGACCGCCTTCTTGAGGTTGAGCTCGAGCGCGATGCGCAGCGTCATCGGCTGGTCGAAGGCGTTCATGTGGGTCTTGAACGGCCGCGCGTGCGCACCACCGTGGATGAGCTGCAGGACCGGCGTCTCGACCTCGAGGAAGCCGTCGTCCTCCAGACGGCGGCGGATCGCCTGGGTGATCTTCGCGCGCGTACGCACCATGTCGCGCGCCTCCTGGCGCACGATCAGGTCGGCGTAGCGCTGCCGGACCCGGGCCTCCTCGGAGAGGTCCTTGTGGAGCACCGGCAGCGGCCGCAGCGCCTTGGACACCATCTGCCAGCTCGAGGCCATGATGGAGAGCTCACCGCGCCGCGAGGAGATCACCCGGCCGGTGACGGCGACGTGGTCACCGAGGTCGACCAGGCTCTTCCACTCCGCGAGCGACTCCTCGCCCACCTCGGCGAGCGAGAGCATCACCTGGAGCCGGGTGCCGATGCCCTCCTGCAGCGTCGCGAACGCGAGCTTGCCGGTGTTGCGGACGAACATGACCCGGCCGGCGACGGTGACCACGTCCTGGGTCTCGTCGCCGGCCTCGAGCTTGTCCTCGTAGGCCTCGCGCACCTCCGCGAGCGTGTGGGTGCGGCCGACCTCGATGGCGTACGCCTTCTTGCCCTCGGCCAGCAGGCGCTCACGCTTCTCGCGCCGGACGATCATCTGCTCGTTGAGGTCCGGTTCGGGCGCGTTGGTGGTCTGCTCAGTCACAGGGGCAAGGCTAGGCGAAATCGCTGGTCCTACGCGATTCGGTAATCAGCCGAGCAGGGTGTCGTACGCCGTCGGGCTGCTGTCGCGCAGGAACTCGCTGCAGCGCTCCCACTCGTCGGTCTCGCCGATCGCCTTGGCCTGCTCGGCGAGGAGGGCGAGGCTGGTCAGGAAGCCGCGGTTGGGCTCGTGCTCCCACGGCACCGGGCCGTGGCCCTTCCAGCCGTTGCGGCGCAGCATGTCGAGCGAGCGGTGGTAGCCGACGCGGGCGTAGGCGTAGATGGTCACGTCCTCGGCGCCGGCCTCCTTGGCGGCCGTGGCGAGCGCGGCCCAGGCAGAGGGCGAGGCCGGGTGGCGGCGTACGACCTCGGCGGGGTCGGTGCCGGCGGCCAGCTCGTCGGTCGCGGGGTCGGCGGGGAGGTGGGTCGGCGGCGGTCCGGCCATCAGGTCCTGGTGGGTCATGCGCACCATTGTGCCCGCAGCCACCGACCGTCTTTCCCCGGGCAGACCGATCAGGGAGATGTCGGCGCGCGGGTGTTGACTGTGGCCATGACCCAGCCCGTGACGCAGACGACCGCAGCGCAGACGACCGAGCACCCGTGGCGGGCGCTGGTCGCGCTGTGCATCGGCTTCTTCATGCTGCTGGTCGACATGACGATCGTGACCGTCGCGACGCCGGACATCATGGCCGAGCTCGACGCGAGCGCCAACGCGGTGCTGTGGGTGACCAGCGCCTATCTGCTGGCCTACGCCGTACCGGTCCTGATCATGGGCAGGCTCGGTGACCGGTTCGGACCCAAGTGGGTCTACATCGCCGGCCTGGCTGTCTTCACGGCCTCGTCGCTGTGGTGCGGGCTCGCCGGAAGCATCGAGTCGCTGGTCGCGGCGCGGGCGGTGCAGGGGCTCGGCGCGGCGATGATGACACCGCAGACGATGGCGACCATCACCCGGATCTTCCCGGCGGAGCGGCGGGGCTCGGCGATGGCCCTGTGGGGCGCGACCGCCGGCGTCGCGACGCTCGTCGGTCCGCTCGCGGGCGGCGCGCTGGTCGCGGTCGGCGGCTGGGAGTGGATCTTCTTCGTCAACGTGCCGATCGGCATCATCGCGATCGTCCTCAACTGGCTGATGGTCCCTGCGCTGGAGACCCACGCGCACGTCTTCGACTGGCTCGGGGTGGCGCTCAGCGGCATCGGGATGTTCTGCGTGGTCTTCGGTCTGCAGAACGGCGAGCAGCGCGGCTGGGACGCCGTCACCTGGGCGCTCGTCGCCGGGGGCGTCGCGATCATGGCGCTCTTCGTCTGGTGGCAGGCGCGCAACCGCAAGGAGCCGTTGGTGCCGCTGTCCATCTTCACCGACCGCAACTTCTCCGTGTCCAGCCTGGCGATCTCCTGCATGGGCTTCGCGGCCGTCGCGCAGGGCTTCCCGCTGATGCTCTACGCCCAGCTCGTCCGCGGCTACACCGCGCTCGAGGCGTCCCTGCTGATGGTCCCGATGGCCTTCGTCTCTCTCCTCGCCGCGCCGCTGGTCGGCCGGCTGAGCGACCGGATGCATCCGCGGCTGCTGACCGGCGTGGCCTTCTTCCTCTGCTCCCTCTCGCTCTTCTGGCTCGCCGTCCCGATGACCGTCGACTCCCAGCTGTGGCAGCTGCTGGTGCCGATGGCCGTCTTCGGCCTCGGCTCCGCCGCCGTGTGGGCGCCCCTCGCGGCGACCGCCACCCGCAACGTGCCGATGCGGCTGGCCGGCGCGGGCGCCGGCGTCTACAACGCCACTCGGCTCGTCGGGTCGGTGATCGGCTCCGCCGGGGTCGCCGTGCTCATCGACCTCCGCCTCAACGCCCACGGCCTCGGTGGATCACTCGCGGGCGGCCACGAGACCGCGGCAGGCTCCTCGGTCCCGCCCGCGGTGGCCACGGAGTTCGCCGAGGCGATGTCGGAGGTGATGCTGCTGCCGGCGGCCGCCCTGGCGGTCGGCTTCGTGGCGGTGCTCTTCTTCACCACCCCGCGTCACATGGTGAAGCCGTCAGCCTAGGGCGACCGAGAGCGGCAGCCCGCGGCACGGGATCATGTCCCGGGCGGTGGTGAGCGGGGCGCCGGTGGCCAGCTGCGGGTCGGCGGAGACGATCGCCTTGCCGTGGCCGTTGACCAGCGTGGCGCCGGCCTCGCGCAGTCCCGGCAGCAGCATCGTCTCGAGCGTCTCGACCAGAGTGTCTGCCCCCGCGACGCCGACCATGCGGCCCCCGGCGTAGACCGGCATCGTCGTGGTCATGACGTACTCGTCGGTGCAGACGAAGTCGACGTACGGCCCGACGAGCGTCAGCTCCCCCGTGCGCTCCGGGGTGCGATACCAGGGCTGGCGGGTGTAGTCGATCGCCTCTCCGGTGCCCGGCGCATCGGCGTCGCCGAGGAAGTCACGCTCCTCGCCCTGCCACCAGACGAGGTAGAGCCGGCGGTCGCTGAGCACGCCCGGGGCCGCGACGAAGCCACCACCGATGAGGTTGGGGTTGCGCAGGAACTCCAGCGAGCCGGGCTCGAGGCGCTCGCGCAGGGACGCGGTGGTGACCGGGCCGGCTTCGAAGAGGGCGGCCACTTCGCTGCGTACGCGCTCGAGCTCGGTCACGATCGGCCCGAAGTGCTGCTCGACCTGAGCCACACAGTCGATGGGAGTCATGGTGTTCGTCATCGTCGCACCGCCTCATGGATCTCGGCCAAGCGTTCAAGGGAGTGGGCGACGTGCTCGCGTACGCTCTCCCGTGCCCGGACAGCATCTCCTGCTGCGAGGGCTTCGACAAGCTCCTGGTGGCGGGTCGCCGTGGCCTCCCGGAAGCCCGGCTCGTTGAGCGGGATCCGGAGCAGCGCGCCGAAGTCGGCCTCCTGGCGCACCACCTCGCGGGTCATCCGGGCCGACTGGGTCAACGCGGCCACCGACAGGTAGAGCTCGCTGTCGGCGCTGCGCCAGCGGGCCACGTCGCTGACGTTGAGCGGGATCAGCAGGTCACGCAGATCCTCGACCTCGTCAGGATCCGTACGCTCCGCCGCGATCTCCGCACACCCCGTGAGCACCACCAGGTAGACCGTGGCCCGGTCTCGCAGCTCGACCCGCGACATCGACGCGAGCCGGTCCTCGACGAGGTCGCCGCTCTCGGGTGCACGTACGAACGAGCCACCGCCCCGCCCCCGGGTCGTCACCACCAGGCCCTTCGCGCGCAGTGCGACCAACGCCTCCCGTGCGGTGACGGTCGCGACGCCGAGCATCTGGGCCAGCTCCGGCTCGCTGGGGAGCCGCTCGCCGTGCGCGAGCACGCCGGAGCGGATGGCCTCCGCGAGCCGGTTCTCGACGCGCGCCGCCCGGCCTTCGTCGCCGATCGGGGCGAAGATGGCCGCGCGAGCTCGGGACGTCATCACACGCACACCGAAATCCTAATGTATGGATCTAGATGATTCGGCCCCCAGATCTGTTCGAATCTGTTCGAATGAGCACAGAAAGTTCATGAATTTCGTCTTAACCATCTGGATCCATGGGCGTTTCTATGCCTAACCTGAGCCCACGACTGACGCACACTTGTGTCGGTCACCCAAGATCGTCGGATGTCCAGGGCTTGTGGGGGGCGCTGGGCATCCGACTCCTTGGTTTTGGGTCGTTTGCGCCCGGGCGGGCCCGGATGCCCACCGAGGTACCTCGGTGAACGGTCGCTTCCTTCGGCGAACTCCACGAAGTCAGTGCGTGTTCGCCGAGGCACCTCGGTGAGCATTCGGCGTGCTCTCGACCGTCCCGGGATGCGACAGGGCGGGGAGAGCCTCTCGGCTCTCCCCGCCCTGTTTCTCGGCTTGTGTCGGCTAGAACACCGCGGCCACGGCGCTGGTCAGCGCGTCACCGATGTCGTCCAGCAGGCCACCCTCGTCCTCCTCGGCGGGAGCTTCCTCGGTCGCCTCGTCAGCAGGCTCCTCGGTCGTCGGCCGCGCGGCTGGGGACTCCGACTCGCTCGGCGTCGCCTCCGGCTCGGCCGGCTCCTCAGCAGGAGCCTCAGCGGTGTCCTCGCCGCCCGGGAGGATGTCATCCAGACCCGGCAGCAGCGGCGAGTCTTCCTCGGCCGGCTTGTCCGACGGCACCTCGACCGGGGCCTCGGGCAGCGCCGGCTTGTCGGCCGGAGCATCGGACTTCGCCCTACCCGGAGTCTGAGACCTCAGGGGGACCTCGGATCCCTGCGTCGTCACGCCCAGCGCACTGACGTTAAAGGTGATGGACGCTGCGTTCACCGACGCTTGATCTTCAGTGTCAAGAGTCTTGACCCGAACAGTGTGGTCGCCGAACTGCAGAATCCCCGAGGTCCAACTGTCCGCACCTTCGTCCGTAACCTCTGGCTCAGCGGCATCGTCAACGAAGATCTGATAACGCAGTTCGTTGGCTGAGTCTTCCTTGTCCTCACCCGGGATCGCCCATGCGACCGTGTACGCGCCCGCAAGCGGCGTGCTCGAGACAGACAGGTCTCCTGGCGCCTTCGCCGGCGGCTCGTCCTTCGTGGTGGTACCAGCCTTCGTCACCGACTGGCCAGACTCCTTCGGCGGATCGGCGATATCAACGGCCTCTACCGTGTACTCGTAGGTCGTCTCCGGCTCCAGGCCATCATCGACGAACGTGGTGCCAGCGATGCGCCCGATCTCAGAGCCATCGCGGCGGACGATGTACTCGCGAATAGCCGAGTCGTCCTTCGAGGGCTTCCAAGTAACAGTCAAGGAATCGCCGGTCGCCGCGCCGACCGAGATGATCTCCGGAACAGTGGGCTTCTCTACATCCTCGAGAGTCGAGCATTCCGCCACGTCACTGCGTCGAGACTCGTTGTCGTTCTCGTCCCATGCCGTCACCCTGAAGCTGTAGTCGGAGCCGGGAAGCAGTTCGCCGATCGTCGCCTCGGACTTCTTGAGACCAGTTACCGTCCTGTCGTCCTGCCCCGGACCCGAAACGCTCACGCTGTACTCCGCGAAGTCATCCTCCGTGTTGTCGGCCCAGTTGAGCTCGACGGACGTGGTCGTCTCCTTACCGATAACGCAGGTGACACCCTGGGGCTGCGCCGGCGGATCGAAGTCATCGCCAGGCTCTAGGGTGAAGCTCTTTGAGCCGCAGCCTTCGCTCGTCACATCGTTGTTGACCGCACGGACAGTAACGTCGTGCGTCACCCCGGGAACGCGGAACCGAAGTCGCGTGCTGAGCTGATCAGCACCAAACGTCTCCCGCTGTTCCAAGAGTCCAGGATCGACTACAACCACATACGCATCGGCGTTGCGAACAGCCGACCAGCTGACAGTGGCTCCGCGGCTCTTGACCTTGCTGACCTCGAAGGTTGGGCACGCAGGCGGGGCCGTTTCGTCGTCGTCGCAGTCCGGGAGGGGCCAGATGCCGCAGATCGGACCACCGTTGTCGCCATCACCATCGCCGTCGTCGCCATCTCCGCCACCGGGCGGCGTGGTGGGCGGCGGCTGGCACTGGGTCAGGTCCGGGCGGATCTCGCAGATGTCCACACCGGCACCCGGCGGACGAGTGTCCTCGCAGGCGCTCGGGTCGAGCTCACACGTGGGCGTGCTGCCCGACGGGACGTTGCCCGCGGGGATGAAGGTGACACCGGTGTTCGCGGCCGGGACGATGTCGTCGTCGACGACCTCCGGCTCGTCGGAGTCCTTCTCCGACGGCTTGTCGTCGGGCTCGAGCGTGTCAGGATCACTGGGGAGCGATGACTCCCCCGTTGTCGGATCCTTCGTCGGCGAGCTCTCCGGGTCGCTGTTAACGGTGCAAGAGAACAAGACGAGAAGCAGGATCAAGATGATCGCGCCTATGACGATCCCGCCGATTGTGCGGTTTCGCGCAGTGGTTTCCATACCGAGGATGTCCCTCCCAAGATCAACGCCGAAGGGACGGTCCGACCTTGTTACCCGAGGGTCGCCGTCCAGCTAGGGCATTGAATCGCTTTACCAATGACCGGCACAACGACATAAGCCCGAGTTTGCTATGCCGTGCACCACAACGTTTTCCGAACCGGGACCATTGGCCCATCCCCGGCGTGTGATCAGCCGATGGAGTTGCCCGCAGAACCGAGATGCTGGGCACCCTCGACGACCCGAGTGGCCATACTGGCCTCAGCGAGCTTGCCCCACGCGCGAGGATCGTACTGCTTCTTGTTTCCGACCTCGCCGTCGACCTTCAGAACGCCGTCGTAGTTGGCGAGCATGTGGCCGGCGACCGCGCGGGTGTAGGCGTACTGGGTGTCGGTGTCGATGTTCATCTTGACCACGCCGTAGGAGACCGCCTCGGCGATCTCCTCGGCGCTCGAGCCGGAGCCGCCGTGGAAGACGAGGTCGAACGGCTTGGCGCCGGCCGGGAGGCCGAGCTTGGCGACGACCGCGTCCTGGGCGTCACGCAGGATCGATGGACGGAGCTTGACGTTGCCCGGCTTGTAGACGCCGTGCACGTTGCCGAAGGTGAGCGCGGTCAGGTAGCCCTCGACGCCCAGCGCGTCGGCGGTCGCGATGGCGTCCTCGGGGGTCGAGTAGAGCTTGTCGTCGATCGCTCCGACGATGCCGTCCTCCTCGCCGCCGACCACGCCGACCTCGATCTCGAGCACGATGTGGGCAGCCTTCGCCGCCGCCAGCAGCTCCTCGGCGATCTGCAGGTTCTCGGCCAGCGGCACCGCGGACCCGTCCCACATGTGGCTCTGGAACAGCGGCGCCTCACCGCGCTGGACGCGCTCGGCGGAGAGCTCGAGGAGGGGACGTACGAAGCCGTCGAGCTTGTCCTTGGGGCAGTGGTCGGTGTGGAGCGCGATGTTGACGTCGTAGGACTTGGCGACCTCGGTCGCGTACGCGGCGAAGGCCACCGAGCCGGTCACCATGTTCTTGACCGTGGGGCCGGAGAGGTATTCCGCGCCGCCCGTGGAGATCTGGATGATGCCGTCCGAGCCGGCCTCCGCGAACCCGGCCAGCGCCGCGTTGAGCGTCTGCGACGAGGAGACGTTGATCGCGGGGAAGGCGAAACCCTTCTCCTTCGCGGTCGCGAGCATCTCGGCGTACTTCTCGGGGGTGGCGATGGGCATCTGGAGGTTCTCCTTGAGATCCGTTGTCGACCGGTGCGCTGGTGGCCAGCGTAATGCGCCTCCGACCACCCGTTGCCAACGCTCGGAGTTGGATCGATCAAGCAGGACAACCGATCTGCCGCGCGATCCGTATCCACGGGTGAGACTGACCTTGGAGGAACCATGGACTGGCACGACGTCCTCGATCGGGCGATCCCGCAACCCCCACCCACACCCGCGGATCCGGCTGCCCTGGTGGCCGCCGGGAAGAAGGCCGTACGCCGTCGACAGGCCGTCGCCGTCGCCGGGACTGCTCTCCTCGTCGCCGCGGTGATCGGCCTGGGATCTGCGTACGCACCCTGGCGCGACCGGGCGGCACCCACCCCACCGATCGCGACCCAGTCGGACGCCGACGAGGCACCCGGCGTCTACCCGACACAGCCGCCGTTGAGCGACGCCTCCCCCCTCAGGTACGACTTCGACACGAAAGAGGTCACCTTCCACGACGGCTGGGAGGAGGCCGGCCGGATCGAGCGGAAGGAGATCCGCCGACTCCTCGGACACGACTATGCCCAGCTGTTCCTCGCCGCGACCGACGGGAGGAAGACGATCTATGCGAACTTCATGAACCCGACCGAGATCGCCTACGCCGATGCGGCGCAGACCAACGGGAAGAGCCTCAGCGAGTGGGCCGAGGACGTGGCCGCGCACCACGTCAAGCCCCGATGGTCGGTCGGCGGGTCGATCCGGGTCGGCGGCGGCTGGACGGTCACGCGCGAGATCGACAACCCGCTCGACTATGACCTGCCCTGGGACTCGGACGCAGCCGTCGCGGAGCGCGAGGGCATGGAGGTGTGGATCCTCTTCAGCGGCGACCGGCCGAAGAGCGGTGGCGGCGGTCAGGGCTACGGGGTGGCGTACGCCGCTCCGGGGCAGACCATCGACGAATACCTCGCTCACGAGAAAGAGCGGATCGACGGGGAGATGGCCGCGTCGGCGGGCGGATACAGCGCGGCCATGTCCGAGGCGGTCGAGTTCGGAACCGGGTCGGAGCTGGTCCCGGCCGAGAACGGCGTGGAGATTCTCGAGCAGGTCACCGATCCCGATCTCGGAGAGAAGTTCGCCGAAGGCGCCACCCGGTCCGCGGCGGCTCGGATCACCATCAAGGGGAAGGAACGGGTCGCCATCGCCCGTGAGAAGGACGGCCTCGCCCTCGTCTACACCATCGAGGTGGCGGAGGAACGCCGATCCGAGGACCGCAGCACACGTTCCCTCGAGGACGTCCTGGCCATCGTCAAGGCGAACGAGACCAACGAGGAGACGGGCGGGGGGTCGTTGTTCCCGTGAGCACACGTGATGAGGCATTCTCCGGGTTCGTCGCCGCACGACGCCCGCATCTGCTGCGAACTGCCTATGCCTTGTGCGGCGACTGGCACCGGGCGGACGACCTGGTGCAGACGTCGCTGCTGAAGCTGTACGCCTCCTGGCGCCGGGTGGAGCCGGGGTCGGAGGAGGCGTACGTCCGGACGATCCTGGTCCGCGCCCACATCGACCAGACCCGGCGGCAGTGGTGGAAGCGGGAACGCTCGGGCGACATCCCGGAGCGGCCCATGCCGGCCGCGCGGTTCGAGGAGCGGTCGGAGCTGTTCGCGGCGCTGCAGGCGCTGCCCGAGATGCAGCGCAAGGTGGTCGTCCTGCGCCACTGGCTGCAGCTGTCGGTCGCCGAGACCGCGCGCGAGCTGCGGATCAGCGAGGGCACCGTCAAGAGCCATTCCTCGCGCGGGCTCACCGCGCTGCGTACCTGCCTGGAGTCGGGAGACGCCTCCCGGACCTGACCCGCCACCAGGAGGCAGAGCAAGAACGGTCGGGCGGGCATGCCTCTGACGCGCCTAGCGTCGGGGGCATGCCCAAGGTCACCTACTTCACCGCGACATCACTGGACGGCTACGTCGCCGATGAGAACAGCTCGCTGGACTGGCTCTTCGAGACAGAGCACGGCGACGATGAGACCTCCTGGGAGCGGCTGATGGCGGAATCGGCTGCGCTGGTGATGGGTGGCACGACGTACCGCTGGATGATCGACCACGATCCGGAGATGCTGACGGGGCCGGAGAAGTGGCAGGAGTACTACGACGAGCGGCCGGTGTGGGTGTTCACGCACGCGACCGACCTGCCGAAGGTCCAGGGCCCGCAGGTGCAGTTCGTGCAGGGCGACGTGAAGCCCGTCTACGACGAGATCGCGGCCACCGTCGACGGCGGGATCTGGCTCGTGGGCGGTGGCGACCTGGTCGGCCAGTTCGACGACGCCGGTCTGCTCGACGAGGTCGTCGCAGGGATCTGCCCGGTCACCCTCGGCGCCGGAGCGCCATTGCTCCCCCGCCGCATCACCAGCAAGCGGATGAGCGTCATCGACGTCCTGCAGACCGGCCAGCAGGTGCAGATCCGCTACCGGATCGAGAGGCGCTGAAAGCCCCCGCTGCCGCCCGGCCCCGAGGCCACGCACCCACGAAAGTGGAGCACATCCGGGCGACCCGGGAGTTGACTTTAGCGGGTCCTGTTCTCCTGGGTGACACCGGGTCGTAACCGGTTTACAACCACCCGAATTGACTATGCCCCGCTGGGCATCTCGCTGCGAGGATTCAGCGGCCACATCCCACCCATTCGAAAGCACGATCATGTCTCGTCTTCGTGCCGGCGCACTCGCGCCTGCGCAGAAGCCCATGACGGCTGCCCTCATCCTCGGGCTCGTCATCGGCGTCTTCTCCCTCATCGGACTCACCGCCACCAAGGCCGACGCGGCAGTGCCGCCCAAGCCCACGGTCGGCACCTGCTACAACTACGGCTGGACCGCCTACAGCGCTTGGTCCCAGACCGGCAAGAAGGTCTCGTGCAGCGATGCCCACACCGCGAAGACCATCGCGCTGGGCACCCTCGTCGCCGGTACGACGCGCACCGAGGCGTCCATCACCCGCGAGGCCAACTACTCCCACATGGTCAAGACGTGCGTCCGTGCGCTCAGGGACAAGCTGGGCAGCACCTACTCGAAGCGGAACCAGTCGGCGTACGACGCGGCGTTCTTCGTGCCGAACGTCGAGCAGTTCAACGCCGGCCAGCGCTGGTTCCGTTGCGACGTCGTGCTCCCGGGCAAGGGCACCCTCAAGAACCTGCCGACCAACCGGGCGAGGTTCCTCGAGGGCGTATCCCTCACCCAGCGGACCCGTGGCTGCATGAGCTCGACGTACGCCGGGCCGTACTCCTGCCTGAGCTCGCACACCTACAAGTCGATCTCCGCCTTCAAGAAGGCCGGTACGACCTACCCGACCAAGGCCTCGTTCGAGCGGGCCGTCGGGCTCAACTGCCCGGCCCGGACCCGGGCCTACAGCACGCCGTCCAGGTACGAGTGGCAGACCGGCGACCACTGGGTCGTCTGCTACGAGCGGAACAGCAACTGATCCGCTGATCGGTCACGACGCGTCGATCCCCCGGGGTGCTCCCCGGGGGATCGGTGCATCTGCGGGTGGTCCGGTCAGCCGCGCCACGCCTGCTCGGAGGAGAGATCGGCGTGCTGGACGACCCAGGAGTGCATCGCGATCGCCGCGGCCGCGGAGGCGTTGATCGACCGCGTCGAGCCGAACTGGGCGATCGAGAAGGTCCCGTCGACGCTCTCGCGGGCCTGTTCGGAGAGCCCGGGGCCCTCCTGCCCGAACAGGAAGCAGACCGACTTCGGCAGCTCCATGGTCTCCAGATGGAGCGAGCCGGGCAGGTTGTCGATGCCGAGAAGGCGTACGTCTCGTTCATGGAGGTACGCCGCGAGCGCGGGCACGTCCGGGTGGTGATGGACGTGCTGGTAGCGGTCGGTGACCATCGCGCCGCGGCGGTTCCAGCGGCGGTTGCCGACGATGTGCACCTCGGCGGCAAGGAAGGCGTTGGCGGTGCGGACGATGGTGCCGATGTTGAAGTCGTGCTGCCAGTTCTCGATGGCGACATGGAAGCCGTGGCGGCGCCGGTCGAGGTCGGCGACGATCGCCTCGAGCGTCCAGTAGCGGTAGCGGTCGACCACGTTGCGGCGGTCGCCGTTGGCCAGCAGCTCAGGGTCCCAGTGCTCTCCCTCGGGCCATTCACCTTGCCACGGACCCAGGCCGACCTCCGGCTGCCCATGGGGCATCGGGTCGTACGGCGCTCGGGATTCAGCCTCGGACGGTCGTGTCTCGTTCATCGGCTGATAAGAATATTCGACAACAAGAGTTGTTACCTATGGGTACCGTAGGGCGGGTGACAGGTGCAGGGAATTTTGCGCCGATGTTGGCCGGTCTGGAATGGATGAGCCCCGATTTTCTGCTGGCCACTTTCGGCGAGCCGCTCTTCTGGATCAGCCTGATCATCATCTTCATCGAGTGCGGTCTCTTCTTCCCGTTCCTCCCCGGTGACAGCCTGCTGATCGCGCTCGGAATCTTCATCGCCACCGGCAAGATCGACATCTTTCCCGGGCCTCCCGGCGTCGAGATCGTGCTCGCGATGCTCTTCTTCGTCGCGGCGGCATTCGCCGGCAACGTGACCGGCTATGAGATCGGCCGAAAGATCGGTCCGCGGCTCTATGAACGCGACGGCCGCTTCATCAAAAAGAGGCATTTCGACCAGACCCGTGAGTTCTTCGACAAGCACGGCAACAAGGCGTTGGTGATCGGCCGGTTCATCGCTTTCGTACGCACCTATGTCACCGTCGTCGCCGGAGTCACCCACATGGACCGACGACGGTTCTACTTCTGGAGCCTCGTCGGCGGCGTGCTGTGGGTGCTCTCGGTGACGCTGTTCGGGTTCTTCGTCGGGTCCCGCTGGCCCTGGCTGGCCGACAACATCGACTACCTGATCCTGCTGCTCTTGGCGCTCGCGTTCCTGCCCGCGATGGTGGAGTGGTGGCGCCGGCGGCGTACGGCCTCCCGGCTCGCCGGGGACCTCGACCACGACGGTCACGCGGACCGCGACATCCTCGGCATGGCGGTGCAGCCGCGCACGCCGGCGGACGACGACGCCGACACCCGGGCGGACCGCTAGCGCGTCAGGCGCCCCCGGGCGAGTCGCTCCAGGGCCTCCTCGATCACCTCGCGCTGCTTGGTGAAGGTCCACCTGACCAGCTGCTTCCCCGCGTCCGTGTCGTAGAACCCCTGCAACGGGATGGCCACGACGCCGGCCCGCTCGGGCAGCGCCCGGCAGAACTCCAGCCCGTCGTCCCAGCCGAGGTCGGTGATGTCGGAGACGGCGAAGTAGGTGCCCTCCGGGATCGTCACGTCCAGGCCGATCCCCTTCAGCCCGTCGCAGAGCAGGTCGCGCCGGCTCTGCAGGTCGAGGGCGAGCTCCTTGGGCCAGTGGTCGAGATGCTCGAGCGCGTACGCAGCGGCCGGCTGCAGCGGGGCACCGGAGGTGAACGTCAGCCACTGCTTCGCCCCCAGCAGCGCCTGGACCAGGTGCTCGGGGCCGGTCGCCCAGCCGACCTTCCAGCCGGTGAAGGAGTAGGACTTGCCGATGCTCGACAGGGTCAGGGTGCGCTCGCGCATCCCGGGGAGCGTCGCGATCGGGATGTGTGGCGTCCCGTCGAAGGTCAGGTGCTCGTAGACCTCGTCGGAGACCACCGTCAGGTCGTGCTCGACCGCGAACGCGGCGACCGTCCCCAGCTCCTCGCGGGTGAGCACCGTGCCGGTCGGGTTGTGCGGGGAGTTGAGCAGCAGCACCTTCGTCTTCGGCGAGACAGCGGCCTCCAGCGCCTCGCGCGGCAGTCTGCCGCCCGCCGCGGACGCGTCCAGACTCAGCGTCACCGGGCGACGTACGCCGCCTGCGAACTGCACCATGGCCGGGTAGCTGTCGTAGTAGGGCTCGACGAGGATCACCTCGTCGCCCGGGTCGATCAGGGCCAGGATCGCCGCCGCGATCCCTTCGGTGGCGCCGGTGGTCACCACGACCTCGCGCGCCGGGTCGAAGGTCAGGCCGTAGTGGCGTTCCTGGTGGGCCGCGACCGCCTCACGCAGCGCCGGGACACCCGGGCCGGGGGCGTACTGGTTCCGTCCGCCTTCGAGGGCAGCGACGGCTTCCTTGATGACCTCGTCGGGTCCGTCCACGTCCGGGAAGCCCTGACCGAGGTTGACCGCGCCGGTGGCGGCGGCCAGGGCGGACATCTCGGAGAAGATCGTCGGCGGGATGCCGTGGAGTCGTCGCGCAGTCATACGACTTAGGCTAGGGGCCGTGACCACGGACCAGACCCTTGCTGCCGACATCGACGCCACCTGCCGCCTGCACGGGGAGTTCACGCTCCGCTCGGGGCAGGTCAGCGACACGTACTTCGACAAGTACCTCTTCGAGGCGAACCCGGCTCTGCTGGACCGCGTCGCAGCACGGATGGTCGAGCTGCTCCCGGAAGGGACCGAGCTGCTCGGCGGCCTCGAGCTCGGTGGCATCCCGATCGTGACCATGGTGTCGGCCAAGACCGGCATCCCGGCGATCTTCATCCGGAAGAAGGCCAAGGAGTACGGCACCGCCAAGCTCGCCGAGGGCCCGTCCTTCGAAGGCAAGCGCGTGACCCTGATCGAGGACGTGATCACCTCCGGTGGTGCCGTACGCGACGCCGTCAACGCGCTCCGTCCGCTTGGTGCGGTCGTGGACACTGTGGTGTGTGCGATCGACCGGTCGCCCGAGCCCGGCGAGTCCCTGCGCGACGTCGAGCTGGAGATCCGGTCGGTGCTGACCCGGGCCGACCTGGACGCGGTCAACGCGGCCTCCTAGGGGAACCACAGCTCAGGTCGCTAGGCTTCGGCCGCCCCGGCCCACCCACACACTTCGAAGAGAGCATCATGATCCTCACCGCCACGCAGCCCGAGGAGCTCACCGGCGTCGCCGGCTGGGCGGTCGACCTGATGGACAAGCTCGGCCCGGTGGGTGCGGGGCTCGGCATCGCGCTGGAGAACCTCTTCCCTCCGCTGCCCTCGGAGATCATCCTGCCGCTGGCCGGGTTCACCGCCGCGCAGGGCCGCTTCACGATCGCCGAGGCGCTGATCTGGACGACGCTCGGCTCGGTCGTCGGGGCGCTCGTGCTCTACCTGATCGGTGCCGCCATCGGCCGTGAGCGGGTCTACTGGGTCGGCGAGAAGCTGCCGCTGGTCAAGACCTCCGACCTGGAGAAGACCGAGGCGTTCTTCGAGAAGTACGGCGCCTGGACGGTCTTCTTCGGCCGCTTCATCCCGATCTTCCGGTCGCTGATCTCGGTGCCCGCCGGGGTCACCCGGATGCCGATCTGGAAGTTCCTGCTCCTCACCACCGTCGGCTCGGCGATCTGGAACACCATCTTCGTCGTCGCCGGCTACCAGCTGGGCGACAACTGGGAGAAGGTCGAGCCGATCGTCGGCCGCTTCCAGAACGTCGTCATCGTGGTCGTCGCGGTCGCCGTCGTGGCCTGGATCGGCCTGCGCGTCTACAAGATCGTGCGCGGATCCGACAACGGGGCCAAGGACGACTCGCTCGTCTCCTGACCCCGCTGTCGGGATCGGCGTCAGTCGGTGAGCTCCTTCATCTGGACGTTGCGGTAGTAGACGGTCTCGCCACCGCCGTGGTTCTGCATGCCCACGAAGCCGGCCAGGTCGCGGGCGGGATCGGTGCTGGTGAAGTCGTTCACCAGCTTCCCGTTGAGGAAGATCCTGACGTTCGATCCCTCGACGCGGATGTCGTACGAGTTCCATGATCCGACCGGCTCGAGCGCGGCCGAGATGGCCTCCGGATCGGCTCCCTGGAAGGTGTAGATGGCGCCGGTGGTGCGGTCCGGGGCGTCGCTGGCGTCGATCTGGACCTCGTAGCCCTGGTTGACCGCGACCCACGGGTCGTTGCCGGGGTTCGGGAAGCCGATGAAGACGCCGCCGTTGTCATCGCGGACCAGCTTCCAGTCCAGCCTCAGGCTGTACTCGCTGAACTCCTTCTCGGCGTACCACAGCAGACCCAGGCCGTTGGTCGTACGCAGCGAGCAGTCGTCCTGCCGTCCGAACGATCCCGGTCCGGCCATGCGCCACGAGGCCAATGACCTCAGGGTGCCGTCGAAGAGCGACGTGTAGCCCGGCGCGGGTCGCTGCGGCGTACAGATGTCCTCGCCGCCGCCGACCTTGAGGGAGTCGAAGTTGACGTTCCCCTCGTCGCCCTGGTCATAGCGCAGGGTGATCCGGTTGACCCCGGCCTTCAGCCGCATCGACCGGGTCGCGGTGCCCCAGGTCTGCCAGTCGCCGGTGGACTCCAGCGCCCACGGCTCGACCTCGATGCCGTTGAGGTAGACCGAGACCCGCTTGGTGCCAGGCGCGGGGTGGGGGCCGTTGGCGTAGCGGAGCCGGACCGGGTAAGTCCCGGCGCGATCCACCTTCGCGTCGAAGGTGACCGAGGCGCCGACGTTGCCGAAGCCCGCCACGAACCCGGAGCCGGAGTAGCCGTTGTGCTCGACGGCGACATCGGCGCTGCCTCGCAGGGTCGCCTGCTCCGCCTCGAGGTAGTTGCGGTCGGCCGGCGAGACGTACCCCGGGATCTCGTTGAGGGTGTACCAGGCCTCGGTGTTCCACAGCTCCTCGCCGCCCACGCCGGTGAACGGCCGCGGCGAGCGCAGGTGCACGACCCGGCCCTCCTCCAGGCCGTCCACGGTGAGGGTCACCGAGGTGCGGTCGTCGGACACCGTGGCCCGGGAGACGAACAGCGGTCGCTCGTCGACCTTCGGACCGCCGTACGACGGGCGCGGGGCGTAGCGCCAGTGGGTCATCCGGAACGCCGCGTTGGGATCCGCGGCGATCTTGTCGACCGTCTCCTGGGACAGCGCCTGGGTGTAGCGGATCTTGAAGCCGTTCTTGGTGGCGCGCATCTGGTGCATGTCGAACGCCTTGCCGTCGGTCGGGCTCATCCGCTGCAGTCCGTAGCGGAGCTTGCCCGGCTCGCTCCAGTTGCCGGCCTCGCCGATGCCGCCGACGTAGATCGATCCGTCGGGGCCGAGCAGGGTGCGGTTCACGCCCGCCTCGAGGCCGGCGGACCAGCGGAAGACCGCGCCCTGGTACTCGCCCTCGACCTTCTCCAGGAAGCCGCGCTGCAGGCCGCCGTAGGTGACGTCGCCGAAGAGCATCTGACCGGCGTACGCACCCTTCTCGAGCATCATCGGGCTGCTCGGGGAGTTGCCGATCTCGCCCTGCGGCACCCACAGGGCGGGGCCGGTGACGGGCTTGTCATCGAACGGGCCGGACGGGTTGGTGTAGTGGTTGAAGAACCTTCCGGGCTTGACGTGCACCAGCTTGGAGCTGGGCAGCCAGGCACCCTGGTTGTCCATCACGAACAGGTCGCCGCCGGGCCCGCGCATCATCCCGTTGGGCGTACGCAGCCCGCCGGCGAGGTAGGTGACCTCACCGGTGTCGCGGTCGATCTTCAGTGTCGTGCCGCGGTTGCGCGCCGGCTGCGGGTCGGTGGTCGCGCCGCCGAAGTTGATGGCGACGGACAGGTTGACGTAGAAGCTCTCCTCGTCGTGGAGGAGGCCGAAGGCGAACTCGTGGAAGTTCTCGCCGAAGGGCCACTCCGCGACCTTCCGGTGCTGGTCGTAGAAGCCGTCTCCGTCGGGGTCGGTGAGCTCGGTGAGCTGGTCGCGCTCGGAGACGAAGATCGACTCGCCGATGACGGCGACGCCCATCGGGTTGAACAGGTCGGTCGCGACCTTCTCCACCGTGACGTCCTCGGGCCCGGTGGCGGTGCGGGGGTTGCTGAGCAGGAAGATCTCGCCCGGCTCGGGGTCCTCGACCCAGCCAGAGGGGCTCACCGACCCGGAGGTCACCACGGCGAGCCGGCCGTCCGCGGCCCAGTCCATCGCGGCCACCATCGGCTCGAAGCCCTCCGGCCGCAGGTCGGTCAGGTCGTACCCCGGGTGGACGCTGTCCAGCTGCATGCCGTCACCGGCCGTGTCGTCCTGTCCCTCGCAGTACTTCGTGCCGGGCGCGGTCACGCGCACCACCCCGGCCTCGGTGCTCAGGACCTCGGTCGGCACCAATGCGAAGTCAGCGGCACCCGGCGGGCGCCACTGCAGGCGCAGCACCTCACCGCCGCCGTCCTCGAAGTGCTCCACGCGCAGGTCGTGGTAGCCCTCGCTCAGGGTGACGGTGCCGTCCTTGGCGGTCTCCCCGTGGAGGCCGTCGTGGTCGATGACCTCGTCGCCGTCGATGACCAGCCGGGAGCCGTCGTCGCTGATCAGCCGGAAGTCGTAGGACCCGGCGGTGGCGATGTTCAGGTTGGCCAGCGCGTGGGAGATGAACCGGTCGGCGAGGCCGAAGTCGGCGGGCGAGTCGTAGTCGATCAGCGAGGTGAGCTTGTCGACGTTGGGCGTCTGACCGGCGCGCAGCGTGCACAGCTGGTCGATGGGTCGTGCCATGTCGTAGGTGCGCAGCGTGACTCCGGGCTCCTGCGGTGGCAGGTCCGCCTGCTCAGCGGCGGTGGCCGGGCCACTGCCGAGGAGCGCGGCCACGACCGACAGGCCGGCGAGTGAGCCGAGCACGGCCCGGGACGGGGGGATATGGATCATCGGGGCCTCCACGAGGGGATGTGACGAGTGCCACACCTGAAGGTAGGGGCGCCGACGAACTTCGTCAAGAAGTTTTGGAACTTTCGCAAGTCAGTTTGCAATGTCCTGACTTGGCTGGGCCCTCGGTCGTCAGAGCTGCTGGTGCGTCGGCGGTCCTGCGCCCGGCATCGACGGCGGCTGCCAGGGGTCGGCAGGCTTCTTCCGGGCGAACCAGTTGCCTGCCCTGCCGACGAACAGCATCAGCAGCGCGGCGATGATCAGCGCGGGATAGAGCACCACGAAGAGCGAGAGCAGCGCGGCGACCGAGCCGACGACGGTGAGCAGGATCCGGGCCACCTTGGAGCGGAACAGCACCATGATCCCGAGCGGGATGGCGATCAGGCTGAGTACGCCGCAGACGGCGAACCAGATGATCATCGCGAGCGTCACGCCCTTGTCCGAGGACGTCGGGTCGTTGTAGTCGGCGATCCCCGCGGGCACCATGAACACCGAGATCAGCAGAGCGATCACCGACCCCACGATCGTCATGACCGACGCCGCGACCACCGTCCCCGGCCGGGTGTCGGGATCGGGCTGCGGATAGTGAGGGCGAAGGTACGCCGGGGGCTGCTGACCCATCGCGTACTGGCCGTAGGCCGGCGGCGGCTGACCCCATCCCTGCGTTTGCGGGGTGGCGTACGGCGTAGGCGGCGGCTCCTGGCCCTCGAACGGCGGCTTGCCGCCGTAGGGGTTGTCGAAGGAGCCGTACTGATCGGACATGCCCGGAGCCTATCCGGCCGAAAGTCTCACCCGCCCTGCCTTATCGCCTCGGACTCTCGCTTCGGCCGCGGAACCAGGCCGCGACCTCGGGGCGCAGCATGAACGTGAAGGTCGCGACCGCTGCAAGCGAGAGGACGACGGCATACAGAAAGGCAAGCGCGAAAAGGAGCAGGGACAGCGCCGAGATGCCAGCGGAGATCGTCAGCGCAATCCGGGCCCAGGAGTGGCGGCGGAGCGCGAAGGCGGCGAACACGGCAGCAGCGACGCAGACGAGTGCGACCAGCACGGCAGTGATCCAGACCGAGGCGACGATGATGTCGGTGGTGTAGAGCCCCGCCATCTCCCGCATCCTCGGGTCGCTCTCCGCCTGCTTGCGCACCTGCTCGAGGATCAGGTCGGGGTTGGCGGTCGCGGTCACCGCCGAGGCGAGCATCATCAGCGCGGTCAACCCGGAGCCGATCCAGGTGAGCACCGCCGCCGCCGTCACGGCGCCCGGACGGCGCTTGGGCGCTGCCTTGGTGGGCTGGGCGATCGCACCGGTCCACGGCGGCGGCTGCTGCTGTGAGAGCCGGGCCGGTCCGGAGGTCGAGCCGGTCGCGGTGGTCGATGCTGTCGGGGCGGACGACGCGGTCGGGGCCTCAGACGGAGCCGGCGCGACGTACGACTCCTGGTCGGAATCGCCGCTGTCGAGCGCCTCCCGCTTCGTGGGCGAGACGCCGTCGAACCAGTCGCGGGTGGGCGACATCCACAGGAGTACGACAGCCACCGCGGACAGCGTGGACCAGAACCCTCCGCCGAACATGCCGGCGAAGAAGAGCGGCGCCGCGATGACCGTGAGCGCGAGCCTGGCCTGCTTGTTGCGCTGCAGCACGTGCCAGCCGAGGATCACCCCCGCGGCCGCCATCGCGCCGGTCACCAGCGCCATCACGTGCATGAGGTCGAGGATGTTGTCGAGGCCGATCCCCGAGCCGGCCAGCGGCCGCTCGGCCAGCACCTCCTCCACCCGCTCCCGGGTGTCCAGGCTGCGCAGCCCGGAGATCTGGTCCCAGGCCGTCACCACGGTGAGCAGTGAGCCGAGCACGATGAGCCACCCGGCGAGGGTGGCCTGACCGGGGCGGGGAAGCTTCGTTTCAGACATGTCGGGAACCATTTTCTCATCCCTGCCAACCCCACCAGTCGAGAGGGCGGCCGCGTCGGCCGAGACGTCGCCTACGTCGGCCGAGAAGTCGCTCGCGACGGCCGAGTGCGCACGGCGGTGACAGCTCGGCCGACGCGGGTGACGCTTCGGCTCGCGCAGGCGACGCCTCGGCCGACGGGAGCGCCTATTCGGCGCGCAGGCGGTCGAAGGCCTTGGGTGCGGTGAGACTCGGAAGGGCCTCGGCGATCTCCTTCGCGCACGCGGCCGGGGTCGCGGTGGTGGAGTCGACGCGGATGTCGTACGCGTGCGAGTAGACCAGGATCTGCGAGCGGGCGAGGCCGGCGGGACGGTCGCCGCGGGCGGCCTCCCGGCGTTCGAGCTCCTCCGGCGAGCACCAGACCTCGATGAGGGTGACGTCGTAGCCGTCGAGCACCTCGAGCAGGTCCTCGAGCCGCCACGCCTCGCTCAGCGGGTAGTCCATGATCACGTCGTTGCCGACCGACGCCAGGGCCGCGACCGCGCGGTGGTAGCCGAGCCGGGTCCGCCGCAGCATCTCGGCGATCCCGGCGTCGTCGAGCTCCCGCGTATGGACCGTCGACCGCATCCCGCTGATCCCATCGACCGGCACGAAGAACCACGGGTCCTCGAGCAGCGGCAGCAGCTCCTGTCCGATGCTGCTCTTGCCCGAGCTCGACGCACCGTTGAGCAGGATGATCCGACCGTTGCGCACGCGAGGAGCCTACTGCCGAGGCGTCACGTACGTCGGGCGGGGGGGGGGCGGCGTAGCGCCGCAGGCGGAGCGGGTGGGGGCACCCCCAGGTAGAATAAGGGGATGGCGGCGCGGACCGCGGCGGGGCGGGAAACG